>JAJYJR010000558.1 GCA_021789355.1 Chloroflexota bacterium
GCCTGGCGGACTTCGAGTTCGACTTCCAGCCCTCGATCGAGCGGGCGGTGATCGCCGAGCTCTCCACGCTGCGCTTCGTCGAGGAGCGCCGCAACGTCCTGTTCCTGGGGCCGCCGGGTGTCGGGAAGAGTCACCTCGCGATTGCGTTGGGCATCGCCGCCACCGAGGCCGGCTACCGGACCTACTTCACCACCGCGGCGGACCTCGTGGCGGGGCTCCAGGCGGCCCACCTCGAGGGCAGCTGGTCGGCCAAGATGCGCACCTACACCGGACCGTCGGTGCTCGTCGTCGACGAGCTCGGGTATCTGCCGATGGACGACGCCTCGGCCCACTGGGTCTTCCAGGTCGTGTCCCGCCGCTACGAGCGCGGCTCGATCGTGCTCACCAGCAACCGTGGGTTCGGGGACTGGGGCCAGGTCTTCGCCGACCAGGTCGTCGCCACGGCCATCCTCGACCGGCTCCTGCACCACGCCACGGTCGTGAACATCAAGGGCCAGAGCTATCGGATGCGGGCCCACGTCCCGTCAGCCAAGGAGGGCGCTGCTATGCTCGGCTGACCTCGATCGCCTCTGCACTATTCGTGGCGATCTCTCTGCACTCTTCGTGCTCTCCCACACATGCGACCGAACGACGAGTTCTACACGCTCGGTCGCGCAAGGACCTAGAGGCGACTCACCGCCCCACGGGTGACTGCATCACCGTGGCTCGGGCCCGCCGCAAACCGGGCCCGAGCCTCCGTCTCGCCCCACCGGTGCCGGAGTGGGGATCGGGCAGTTCTGCGCCGCCCGCGCGAAGCTGCCCGCGCTCGATGCCGTCTCCGCCGACGCGTCGTGGTGCTGGCCCGTCGCCTAACCGTCGTCTATCGGAGGCCGGTGGGCTCCACGAGCCGCTTTCGAAGAGGACCGCGCGTCCGCGAGATGGTGCGGCAGGCAAGCGCGACCTACCGCGTCCTGAACCTCGACCCGCGCCCTGTCAGGCGCCTCATCTACGCAGTCAACTGCCGCGTCCATCGCTCGGCCCCGTTGAGCTCGATGCTGAGCGGCAGCGCCGGGACATTCAGGTCGCTCGCGTCGGTGTTCCTGTCCACCCCACCTGCCGACAGGTGGATCTCGCGCTGGCTCGTCGTCTTCACGAATTCCAAGGACCATTAGAATAACAGCCGCGGAGAGCAGCTGTAGCCGGGAGACGCACGTGGTGCGAGCGGAACGAACAGACGCGATCGCCCCTGATCCCGGAGCGAAAGACGAGCTTCACGAGCAGTTCGCCCGGATTGGTCGTGCGCTCGCCAATCCGCACCGGGTCGAGCTCCTCGATCTCCTCGCCCAAGGCGAGCGCAGCGTCGAGGTCCTGTCGGCCCGGGCCTCCATCTCGGTCGGCTTGGCGTCGTCGCACCTCCAGGCGCTGCGGCGCGCGGGTCTCATCGTCCCGCGACGCGACGGAACACGGATCCTGTACCGCCTCGCCGGGGACGATGTGTACGCGCTGCTCACGGCGGTCCGCACCGTCGCCACCGGCCGCATTGCGGATGCCGAGCTGGCGGCGCGCGCGTACATGGGCGAGCCGGTCGAGGCCGTGACGCGCGCCGAGCTCCTCGCACGGATCCAATCGGGTGACGCGGTCGTCATCGATCTGCGGCCGGGCGAGGAATACGAGGCCGGGCATATCGCCGGCGCGATCTCGATCCCGCTGGCCGAGCTCGAGGCGCACCTCGCCGACCTGCCGGCCGGCGTCGAGATCGTCGCCTACTGCCGGGGACCCTACTGCGCGCTCGCCCCACAGGGCGTCGTGTTCCTCCGGAAGTCCGGGCGCCGCGCTCGCCGGCTCGAGGACGGCTTCCCCGAGTGGCGGCTCGCCGGGCTACCGGTAGCTACGGGGTCGCGTCCGGCGTGAGCACGTGATGGGCTCGGCGAGCGTTGCACCGGCCCGCCTTGGCCTGCGCGAGAACCTGGGCCAGTTCGCCCTGCTCGTCGCGGTCAATGCGTTCGTGGGCGGCATGGTCGGCCAGGAACGCACGGTCCTGCCGCTCCTCGCTTCGCAGGTCTTCGGCCTTGGCAGCGTGACGGCGGCCCTTACCTTCTTGGTCGCGTTCGGGGCCGTCAAGGCCGCCACGAACTTCGCGGCCGGAGCGCTGTCCGACCGGTTCGGGCGCAAGCCCGTCCTCGTCGCGGGCTGGCTCGTGGGGGTGCCCGTGCCGCTGCTTCTCATCTGGGCGCCCGACTGGTCGTGGGTGATCGTCGCCAACGTCCTGCTCGGCATCAACCAGGGACTCACCTGGTCGACCACGGTCAACATGAAGATCGACCTGGTCGGGCCGGCGCGTCGCGGCCTGGCCATGGGCCTCAACGAGGCGTCCGGGTACGGGGCGGTCGCGGTCACCGCGCTTGCGACCGGGTGCATCGCGCAGCACTCGGGCCTGCGCCCTGGGCCGTTCCTGCTCGGACTCGCCTATGCGGGGATCGGCCTCGGGATCTCGTCCCTCTTCGTCCGCGAGACGCATGATCACGCCCGCCAGGAGGCGCGCGACCGCGTCTCCAGCGCCGATGGACTGCACGGCGGGCTTTCCGCGCGCGAGGTGTTCACCCTCGCTAGCCTGCGCGAGCCTGCCCTGTCGGCAGCCAGCCAGGCTGGCCTCGTGAACAACCTCAACGACGGGATGGCCTGGGGCCTGCTCCCCCTCTACTACGCGGCGGCAGGGCTCTCGATCAGCGAGATCGGTGTGCTTGCCGCGATCTATCCGGCGGTCTGGGGGGCGGGCCAGCTCATCACGGGGGCGCTCTCGGACCGGATCGGCCGCAAGCGGCTGATCGCGGGCGGCATGCTTGTCCAGGCGGCCGCGATCGGGCTGCTGGCGGCCACGCGCGGGTTCGGGCCCTGGGCCCTGGCCGGCGTCGGCCTGGGCGTCGGCACGGCGATGGTCTATCCGACCCTGCTCGCCACCGTTGGCGACGTGGCTCATCCCGCCTGGCGGGCGTCCGCCGTCGGCGTGTACCGGCTCTGGCGAGACCTCGGCTTCGCGGTCGGCGGACTCTTGACAGGGGCTGTCGCGGACCTCGCCGGCATGCCGGTGGCCATCTGGACCGTCGTCGCGCTCACGGCGCTGTCCGGGCTCGTTGTGGCCATCCGGATGTACGAGACACGCCCGGCGCAATGATCGCCACCTTTTCCAGAGGGTCTCAGGTGCCCGAAATCTACGTCGACTACAACGCGAGCACGCCGATCGACCCGCGGGTCACCGCCGTGATGCGGCCGCTCTTCGAGGGTCCCTTCGCCAACCCGTCAGCGACCCATCCGAACGGTCGTGCGGCACACGTCCTGCTTGATCAGGCCCGCGCCCAAGTCGCCGACCTCCTCGGCTGCAGACCCGACGAGATCGTCTTCACGAGCGGCGGGAGCGAGGCCGGCAACCTCGCCGTCGCGGGGGTCTTCTTCGCCCACCGGGAGCGCGGGGCCCACATCACCACCACGGCGATCATCCGCAAGGGCCGGACCACCGCCGCCTCGGCCTCGGCGTCGAGGCGCGCCATCGTGTCTACGAAGCGGCGGGTCCGGGGATCGGCCTCGCGCGCCTCGCTCTCGAGCCCGGAGAGATCCGCCAGGATCGGGAGATCGAGGAGGTCGAGGCCGGCGAGGAGGTCGGTCGTCGGGCGCACGGTGGCCGGGTTCTGGGCGCCGAACTGTCGAACTTGCCCCGACCCTTAATCCTGAGTTGGTAGGTCGGGTATGACCGAAAGCACGGGACGAGTGGCTCTCCCGGGTGCTGATGAGGGTCGCTTGAATGCAGGCATGAGGCACACTCTCGGGGCCACCCGATGACCGGCGCGACGTGGGCCCGCTCGGCGGTCCACTGGAGCGTGGTCGGCGCCCGGCGCATGGGTCGCCGCGGCTGGCTGCAGGTCCTCGGTCCGGCTTGGGTCGTCATGCTCGCCGATGTCGACGCGCCGTCCGTGCTCACGGCGGCCAAGGCCGGCACTGACTTCGGCTACGCGCTCCTGCTGCCGCTCGTGGCACTCATCCCGATCCTCTATCTCGTCCAGGAGATGACCGCGCGCCTGGGTGTCGTCACAGGGCGCGGCCACGCCGAGCTCCTCCGCGAGCGCTACGGCTTTGGCCCGGCGGCAGTGGCGGTCATCTCGATGGCGGCAATCGACCTCCTCGCCTACGTCGCCGAGTTCGCAGGAATCGTGCTCGGGGCCGGGATTCTTGGGATCTCGGCGCCGGTGGCCGTCGTGCTCGCCCTCCTCTTCCACTCGGCGATGGTCCTGACCGGCAGCTACCGCCGCTACGAGCGGATCGCGCTCGTGCTCTCGCTCGCTCTCTTCACCTTTGTCGTGCTCGCCTTCACGGTCCATCCCGATCCGGGCGCGATCCTCAGCGGCCTAACGTTCGCCCAGCCCGTGGGGAGCCGCGCCTATCTCGATCTGGTGGTCGCCACGGTCGGT
>JAJYJR010000559.1 GCA_021789355.1 Chloroflexota bacterium
CGCCTCGGCCGCCGCACCCGCCTCGGCCGCGGCACCCGCATCGGCCGCCGCCAGCCAGGCGGCCGTGGCCAGCCCGGGAGCCAGCGCAGCGGCCAGCTGCGTCGCGGCGAACCCCAACTTCAAGGTCGGCCTCGTCACCGACGTCGGCGGCCTCAACGACAAGAGCTTCAACCACCTCGCCTACCTCGGCCTGCAGCGGGCCCAGTGCCAGCTCGGCGCGACGGTCGACGTCATCCAGTCGTCGGAGCAGTCGCAGTACGTGCCGAACCTGACCACCTTCGCCCAGAAGGGCGACAACCTGGTCATCGCGGTCGGCTTCCTGATGGCGAACGCGGTCTACACCGTCGCGAAGCAGTACCCGAACATCAAGTTCGCGGCGATCGACACGGCGCCCGCTGATGCCAAGGGCAACACGGTCAACCTGCCGAACGTCGCCAACCTCTTCTTCCGCGAGCAGGAGTCCGGCTACCTCGTCGGGTACATGGCCGGCCTGATGGAGAAGGGCAAGGTCGGGGCAGCGACGTCCAACACGATCAGCTACATGGGCGGCCTCGCGATCCCGCCGGTCGACCGCTACATCGCCGGCTACATCGCCGGTGCCAAGGCGGCCGATCCGTCCGTCACGATCATTGGCGGGTACTCGCAGTCGTTCACCGACCAGACCATCGGCAAGAGCATCGGGCTCAACCACATCTCGCGCGGTTCCACGATCCTCTTCCAGGTCGCCGGCGCGAGCGGCCTCGGGTACCTGCAGGCGGCAGTCGACAAGGGCGTCTACGGGATCGGCGTTGACGCCGACCAGAACTACGTCGCTCCCGCGACGATCATCACCAGCGCGATCAAGAAGGTCGACGTCGCCGTCTTCCTCACCATCCAGAACACCATGAACAACACCTTCAAGGGCGGCGACAACGAGTTCGATCTGCAGAATGGCGCCACCGGCTTCGCGCCGCCGAACAGCGCCGTTCCGGCTGACATCGTCACCCAGGTCCAGCAGGTCGCCGACCAGATCAAGAGCGGGGCGATCGTCCCGCCGACGACCATCCCCAAGTAACCCACCGCTGTTCGAGACAGCGATCGGGGCGGGTCTGGCTCACGCCGGCCCGCCCCGATCGATACCCCCAGAGGGCATGCCGTGAGCGTCGCCACCACACCAAGCCAGGCGCCCGCGAGCCGCGTGATGCGGTATGTGGCGGCCGGTGTCACCCCCGTCCTCGCGGTCGTGCTGGCGATCATCGTGGGTGGGCTCGTCGTCCTCGCCAGCGGGTCCAACCCCGTCGCGGCGTACCAGCAGATGCTGGTCGGCGCCATCGGATCGCCGTTCGACATCTCGGAGACCTTCATCTCGGCGATCCCGCTGATCCTCGCCGCGTACGCCGTCTCCTTCGCCTTTCGCTGCGGCCTGTTCAACATCGGCGCCGAGGGCCAGCTCTACATGGGCGCCATCGCATCCACCTGGGTGGCCACCACGTTCTCGAACTGGCCGGGCCTCCCCTTGATCCTCGTCTGCATCGTTGCCGCGATGGTCGCCGGGGGAGCCTGGGCGGGGATCGCCGGCTGGCTCAAGGCGAAGACCGGCGCGCACGAAGTCATCACCACCATGATGCTCAGCTACGTAGCGATCGACATCAGCCACTGGCTGCTCGAGGCGGGACCGATGACGCCGGCCAACGCGTTCGGGACGCCGGAGTCGGGCCCGATCCCCCCGCAGGCCGCCTTCCCGGTGATCCTGCCCTCGTGGATCCTCGCCAACGCGCGGCTCAACGCGAGCCTGTTCCTGACCATCCTGGCGGGTGTCGTGTTCGCCTGGATCCTGTGGCGCACTCCGCTGGGATACGAGATCCGGGCCGTCGGGTTCAACGCCAAGGCGGCGGCCTACGGCGGCATCAACGTGGCCCGCCGGCTCGTGATCGCCATGGTGATCGCCGGCGCGTTCGCCGGGCTCGCGGGAATGGTTCCCGTCTGGGTGCAGATGCGCCTCTACGACAGCTTTTCGCCGGGCTACGGCTACGAGGCGATCGCGGTCGCACTGGTCGGCAAGAACTCCGCGATCGGCATCTTCCTGGCCGGGCTGCTCTACGGCGCCATGATCCACGGATCCGTGGCCATGCAGGCCAACGCCGGGATCTCCGGATTCCTGGTCCAGATCCTCCAGGCCCTGGTGCTCTTCTTCGTCGGCGCCGAGATGCTGATCCGCTGGATCCTCCGCCGTGGCGGTCTGCGGCGGCTCGCGGAGGCGGCGGCCTGATGGACGTCGTCGGGACCTTTGGCTCCATCTTCGCCCGGCCGGATCTCTGGGCCGGCACGCTGCGCTTCGCGGCCCCGCTTACCCTGGCGGCCCTTGGCGGCGTGATCTCCGAGCGCTCTGGCGTGGTCAACATCGCCATGGAAGGCATGATGCTGGTCGGCGCCTTCTTCGCCGTGCTGGTCGCGGCAGCCACCCACGACATCGTGCTGGCCACCCTCGCCTCGGTGGTGTGCGGCGGCCTCATCGCGGCAGTCCACGGCGTGGCCTCGATCCACCTGCGGGCCAACCAGATCGTCTCCGGCATGGCGATCAACCTGCTCGCCCTGGGCCTCACCAGCTTCCTGATGTTCCGCTTCTACGCGACCAGCGGCACCCCGTCGGACATTCCGGCGCTGCCCGACGTCAAGATCCCGGTGGTCAACAGCATCCCGTTCGTGGGAGGGGTGGTTGGGGACCAGAACATCGTGGTGTGGCTGGCGATGCTCGCCGTCCCGGTCACCTGGTGGTTCCTGTTCCGGACCAGGCTCGGCCTGCGCATCCGCGCGGTCGGTGAGCACCCGCGCGCCGCGGACACCCTGGGCATCTCGGTCTTCGGCGTGCGGTACCTGTGCGTGATCCTGAGCGGCCTGCTTTCCGGCCTCGGCGGCGCGTACCTCTCGCTCAGCGTGGCCCACTCGTTCAGCGACAACATGACGAGCGGCGCCGGGTTCATCGCGCTGGCCGCGATGATCTTCGGGAAATGGCATCCGGTCGGCGCGTTCCTGGCCTGCCTGCTGTTCGGGTTCGGCCAGTCGCTTGGCATCAACCTGCAGGGCACCGGGTTCCCCGACCAGCTCGTGGCGGCGACGCCGTACGTGCTGACCGTCGTGGCGCTGGCCGGGTTCGTGGGCCGCGCGATCGCCCCGGCCGCTGACGGCGTGCCGTACGAGGTGGGCGAATGACCATGCTCGCGGCCGGCGGGCCGGCGGCGGCGACCGCCCGCGCCGACGGCGCCTACCTGGAGATGCGGGGCATCACCAAGGCCTTCGGAAGCCTCCTCGCGAACGATCACGTGGACCTCGCTGTTCGCGACCGGGAGATCCACGCCGTCGTCGGGGAGAACGGCGCCGGCAAGACGACCCTCATGAACATCCTCTACGGCCTGATCCATCCAGACGAGGGCGAGATCCTCATCGACGGACAGCCGGTGCGGATACGGGGTCCGCGGGACGCCATCGCCTCCGGGATTGGCATGGTCCATCAGCACTTCCAGCTGGTGCCGGTCATGACGGTCGCCGAGAACGTGGTGCTCGGGCAGGAGCCGGGCGGGATCAGACTGGACCGTGGCGCGTCGGTCCGCGAGGTCCGGGAGCTCTCCCAGCGGTTCGGGCTGATCGTGGACCCCACCGTGCGGGTGGAGACGCTTCCCGTCGGCCTGCAGCAACGGGTCGAGCTGCTGAAGATCCTGTTCCGGGGCTCGCGGCTCCTGGTGTTCGACGAGCCCACGGCCGTGCTGACGCCACAGGAGACCGACGAGCTGTTCGAGATCCTGCGCGGGCTGGTCGCGGGCGGGAAGACCGTGATCCTCATCACCCACAAGCTGAACGAGGTCATGGCGATCTCGGACCGGGTGACGGTGCTGCGGCAGGGCCGCAACGCCGGCGTCCTCGAGACGGCGCAGACGTCGCCCGCGGAGATCGCCCGGGCTATGGTGGGCCGGGAGGTCCTGCTGCGGGTCGAGCGCGACGCGGCCCACGTGGGGACGGAGCGGCTGCGGCTCGAGGCGGTGAAGGCCAACTCGGATCGCGGGCTGCCGGCGCTCGCCGGTGTGGACCTGGCGGTCCGGTCGGGCGAGATCGTGGGGATCGCCGGGGTCAGCGGCAACGGGCAGCTCGAGCTCGCCGAGGTCC
Source organism: Chloroflexota bacterium (assembly GCA_021789355.1). Next base: position 4,138 of record JAJYJR010000559.1, read on the forward strand.
TCGCCGGGCTCCGGCCGGTAACGGACGGCCACGTCTACCTCGACGGCAGCGACGTGCGGGACCGGAGCGCGGCCGAGCGGCGGGCCAACGGTCTCGCCTACATCCCCGAGGATCGGCACGCGCGAGGCCTGGTCCTCCCGTTCGATGTGAAGGACAACCTGATCCTGGGGTCGCAGTCGCGTCCGCCGTTCGCGGTCCGCGGGCAGCGCGACTCGGCGGCGGTCGAGGAGCGCGCCGACAGCCTCATCCGCCAGTTCGACATCCGGCCCCCGGACCCGGACGCACCTGCCTCGTCACTGT
>JAJYJR010000560.1 GCA_021789355.1 Chloroflexota bacterium
GATCTCGGACGCGTCCGCAGCGGAGCGTGGTCCGGTCGCGTCGCCGGACGCGGCGGGATGCCGGCCCTGCTGCTCGTCCTCTCTCATCGATCCCTCCGGTGCCCGCCGGCCTATTTCAGCCCGGAGTGGACGAAGCTCTCGACGAACTGGCGCTGGAACAGCAGGAACAGCAGGAGCAGCGGGCCCACCACGATGATCGTGCCGGCGGTGACCAGGGGCCACTGTGCCCCGATCTCGCCGAGCTGCGTGAAGACCGCGAGTCCGACGGTGAGGGGCCGGCTGGCCGTGCTGTTGGTGACCACCAGCGGCCACAGGAAGTCATTCCAGTGGAAGCTGATCGACGAGAGCGCAAAGGCGATGATCGCCGGCCGGGCTGGCGGGAGGTAGACGTGCCAGAGAGTCTGCAGCCAATTCGCGCCGTCCACCCGCGCCGCGTCGTCCAGATCCCGTGGCACGCTCTTGAAGGTCTGCCGCATCAGGAACGTGCCGAATGCCGAGCCGAAGTAGGGCAGCATCACGGCCACCAGCGTGTCGAACAGGTGCAGCTGGCGGATGGTCGAGTAGTTCGGGACGATCAGCGCGCTGGACGGGACCATGAGCTGCAGGAGGATCAGGAAGAACAGGAGGTTCTGTCCGCGGAACCGGAACCGCGCGAAGGCATAGCCGGCCAGGCTGATCGTCGTCAGCTGGACCACGAGGATTCCGACGACGATGATGATGGTGTTGAGGTAGTACTGCGCGAAGGGGGCGATGTCGAACGCCTGCGCGTAGTTGGCCAGCGTGGGATGGGCACCGAACCACAGGTTGCTCGCGCTGAGCGGTTCGCTGGACGGGTGCAGCGACACCGCGATCGCCCAGATCATCGGCACCGCCCAGCCGATCGCGACCACCCCCAGCACTGCCGTGACGAGGCCATTCCGGACGTCCCGGCGACGGAAGCGGCGGGGCCGACGACCGGGCACGGACCTATTCATACGTCGCGCGCCGTTCCATGTAGATGAAGTTCGTCGCGGTGAAGACCAGCAACACGGCGATGAGGATCACGCTCATGGCGCTCGCCTTGCCGAGGTCGAAGAAGCTGAACAGTGTCTGCCACAGGTTGAACAGCAGCATGTTCGTGGCGTTGACCGGCCCGCCCCCGGTCATGATGTAGATCTGGTCGACCGTCTCGAACGCGTTGACCACGGCGATGGTCGTCACGAACAGCGTGGTGCCCATCAGCAGCGGAAGTGTCAGGTGTCGCACCGTCTGCAGCGGCGACGCGCCATCGAGGTCCGCTGCCTCGAAGACCTCGCGCGGCAGGGCCTGCAGGCCGGCCAGGTAGAAGATCATGAAGTAGCCGGTCTGCTTCCAGACACCCAGGATCATGAGGGCGATGAGCGCGAGGTTGGGCCCCCCCAGCCAGTTCTGGCTGGGGACGTGGAACAGCCCGATGAACACGTTGACGAGCCCGTACCCCGGCGTGTACATGAAGAGCCAGATGGTCGCCGCGCTCACCATGGGCAGCACGGTCGGATAGAAGAACGCCAGCCGGAACAACCCCAGCGCGTGCATCTTCCGGTTCAGCAGCAGGGCGAGCAGCAGGGCGAGCAACACGCTGACCGGCACGGTCACCACCACGTAGATGAACGTGTTTGCGAGCACCTGCTGGAAGCCCGGGTCCGCGAAGAGGGCAGCGTAGTTGCCGATGCCCGTGAACTGCGGCACCTGGACCGCCTCGTTCTGCCGGAAGAGGCTGTCGTAGAGGACGGAGACGGATGGCCACAGCGTGAAGAGCGCGACGAATGTGAGCGTGGGCAGCAGGATGAGGTACGGCAGGGCGACGGTTCCGAACCGGAACCGTCGCCCCGTTCCGCGTGGCGTGCCGCGGAAGCCTGCCGTCACTAGTTCTGGAACGCCGACAGCACTTGCGTGGCCTGTTGCTGGGCCGCCTGCAGCGCGCTCGCAGGCGCGCTCTTGCCGGTGATGGCCGCCTGCACGGCGTCACCCAGGATCTTCTGGATCTGGGCGTTGTCGTGGGTGGCCAGCTCGGCGCTGGCGTACTGCAGCCCCTGCGGGGCGACCCCGGCCTGCGGCACCTTGGCGATGTAGTCCTTCATCGTCTGCGACGCATAGGACGACTTCCTCGACGCGATGTAGCCGGTGTTGATGCTCCAGTCGGTCTGGGTGTCGGTGGACGACATGAACTGGATGAACTTCCAGGCGGCCGCCTGGTGGTCCGCCGGGATGCCCTTCAGCATGTACAGGTTGCCGCCACCGGTGGGTGCGCCATATCCCTGCTCACCGACCGTGTAGCTGACGCCGACGTTGAACTTCGCCTGCTTCAGGATGTTGGCCAGCGATCCACTGGAGTGCCAGATCATCGCCGCCTTGCCGTTGACGAAATCGTTCGGCATGTTGGCCCACTGCAGGATGCCCGACGGCATCACCTTGTACTTGGCGGACAGATCCGTGAAGTCCTGCAGCGCCTGGATGGTCTGGGGCGCGTCGAAGGTGACCTTGTTTGCCGCGGTCCCGACGACGTTGGTGCCGCCGCCGATCACGAACGACTGGAACAGCCAGTACGGGATGCCGTCCGACGAGATCTCGATGCCCCACGTGCTCGTGTTGCCGCTCGCGTCGGTCTTGGTGAGCTTCTGGGCATCCGCGACCATCTGCTGGAAGTTGGCCGGCGGGCTGTTCGGGTCGAGGCCGGCGGCCGTGAACATGTCCTTGTTATAGAACAGCACGGGCGTGGAACGCTGGAACGGGAGGCTCCAGATGTGGCCCTGGTAGCGCGAGTTGGCCAGGAACGCAGGGTAGAAGTCGGACGTGAAAGTGTCGCCGCCGGCAGCCTGGACCTCGCTGTCGAGGGGCTGGATCGCGTTCGAGTCGACCAGCGAATACAGGTCGGTGGAGAGCATCACCGCGACGTCCGGGGGCGTGCCGCCGCCTTTGATGGTGGTCTCGATCTTGGTCAGCGTGTCGGGGTAGCCGCCCGAAAGGACCGGGTTGACCTTGATGCCCGGGTTCTGCTGCTCGAACTTGGCGATGTAGCCGTCGATCAACTGGGTGATCGGGCCCGGCACCGCGACCGGGTAGTAGAACGTGAGGGTCACCGAGCTGGGGGTCGGTGTCGCGCTCGCGCCGCAGCCGGCCACGACCAGCACGAGTACCGACAGCAGGGCCGCGAGCGTCAGGCGGCCGGGCGATCTGCGCGGGGATACGTTCACTGTGAAGCCTCCATCGAAATGTCGAGTGCACGTGTAACGGGTCCACCGGTCGAGAGCACGCAGGTACCGCGACCTCGAGGAGGGCGCGCCCGCGCACAGTCGTCAGCCTTGCGCCACCTCCCCTTCAGCCGTCGCGCCATCGGCGGCCACCGCCGTGACCCACGCACGCAGCTCCGGCAGCACCTCCTCCATCGTGGTGCCGACCAGCGAGCAGGGCCCCGGGACCCAGCGCCAGGGCGTGATGTACGTGGTGAACCAGCCGGCACGCGCCGCTGGATCGATGTCGTTGCGGTAGTGGTCGCCCACGCTCATGATCCGTCCCGAAGGCACCTCGAAGCGCTCTGCCCACGTGCCGACGAGGCGCTGGAGCGCGTCCGGCTTGCCGGCATCGCTGGCCACGTCGTCGAAAAGCGACGCGAAGCCGAGGCGCTCCAGCACCGGCGCGACTGACCAGGCGGGGCTGTTCGAGGCCAGCACCACCGTGCACCATCGACGGCTCCAACGGAGGAACGCCTGCAGGCCCTCGGGGACGTCTAGCCGGAAGGCCCCGGCCGTGATCCGCTCCCTCGCCTCGAGGAATGCCTTCTGGCGATGCGATGGTTCGATGCCGAGCTCCGCCGCGAACTGCGCCACGGCAGCCCAGCCGTCGTCGGGCGGGGATGCCGGCGAGCCGGCAGTGGCCCAGCGGTCCCCTGCCAGGAACGCTCGCACCCGCGCCAGATACGCGGGACGGTCCAGCGGCGAGAGCCCGCTCGCCACGGCCTCCGCGTAGTACAGGAGCGGCTCGGTGCCGCGCCACAGGGTGCCGTCGAAGTCGAGCACCAGCAGCCCGCCGGTCATGCTGCGCCGCCGCCTGCGTGAGCACGCGGACCCGCGGGCCACGTACGACGCCGTCCCGCAGCGCCGGCAGCGCGGCGGGACGGCGGGCCCCCACGCAGGAGGCCGTCGGGCTGGGTCGAGCTCCTCCTCTGCACCGGCGCGAATGGTAGCAGCCGGGTCGGGGCGGGGGTGAATTGCGCTACCCTCTCGTCCGTGCAGTTCGAGTTCGCGACCGCCACCCGGATCCTCTACGGGCGCGGCGTGCTCGACCGGGCAGGCAGCATCGCCGCGGACCTCGGCTGGCGTCACCGGAGCACCACCTGAAGGTCAGCCTGCGCAGCCCGCTGATGCTCGCCCGGGTCGCACTGGTCGATCCGGCGCTGACGGACTCGCTCCCGCCCACGG
>JAJYJR010000561.1 GCA_021789355.1 Chloroflexota bacterium
CATAACCCGAAGGTCGGCGGTTCGAATCCGTCCCCCGCAACCAATCCGTATACCGACCGAACGACCCTGGGACCCGCCTCCCGGGGTCGTTCTCTTGTGCACGGCGCCGGTGCCAACCCCTCGCGTGATCAGGCGTACGTGGACCGGTCGCCCGTGCACGGCGCCGGAACCCGGCGCCTGCGACCCGCCGCCCCCCGGCTCCCGTGGCAACGTCGCGCGTGACCAGGCATCCGCGGCTTGGCGCCCGCCGCCCGCCTACTCGGTCCGGAACGTCAGCAGTGTGGCCGCGACCAGCGCCACCGCCCAGGCCGCCAGCGCCGCGGCCTGGATCGGGTCCACGACCCCCCCGGGCTCGAGTGTCCCCCGCAACAGGCCCGCGAGCTGGGCCGGCGGCAGCAGCGATGCCGGGACCGCGATCGCCGCTGGCAGGTGGTCGAGCGGGATGATGACGCCGCCCAGCAGCAGGAAGACCAGGTACAGGCCGTTGGCCAGCGCGAGGACCGCCTCGGCCCGCAGCGCGCCCGCGAGCAGCAACCCCAGCGCGCAGAACGCGACGGAGCCCAGCAGCAGCCACGGCAGCGCGGCCAGGACGCCCGGCACGATCCCCCCCGGCGGTGCCCACCCGAGGCTTGCCCCCACCGCGGCGATCAGCACCACCTGGACGATCTCGGTCGCCACCACCGCGAGGGTCTTCGCGGCCAGCAGCGCGGGGCGGGGGAGCGGCGATCCGCCGAGTCGCTTCAGCACTCCGTACGCGCGCTCGAACGCCGTCGCGATTCCCAGGGAGACCAGCCCGGTCGACACGATCGCCAGCGCGAGGATGCCCGGCACCACCTGGTCGACCTGGCGCCCGCCCCACGATGGCGGCGGCAGCAGCGGTACGGTCGAGAAGAAGACCAGCAGCAGCAACGGGATTGCCAGCGTCACCAGCAGGTTCTCGCCCCGCCGGGTCGTCAGGACCAGCTCGACCCGCGCCTGGGCCAGGAACGCACGCCACGCCTGCACGGCACTCACGACGCGCCCCCCTCGCCCACCAGCCGCAGGAACACGTCCTCCAGGCTGCCCTGCCCGACCCGGATCGCGAGTGGCTCGATGCCGACCGTCAGCAGCCAGGTGCTGAGCTCCACCAGGAGGTCCCCCGTGGACGCGGTGCGCAGCACGTAGACGCCCGGCCGGTCGACGCGCAGTGCCTGGACCGTCGGGAGCCGGCCGACCTGGGCGAGTCGCTCCGCGTCGAGGGGCGCGGGGAGCTCCAGGCGGACCTCGCGCAGGTCGACCAGCGGCCCGGCAGGCCCGGGTGTGGGCTCGGCCGGCACGGACACGGGCTCGACGGCGCTGGAGGCCGCCGAGAGCTCGCCGGCCGCGGGAACGCCGGGCACCCGGCGCGCGACCCCCAGCCCCCGGCGCAACTCGGCCGGTGTGCCCAGCGCGACCAAGCGTCCGCGGTCGATGATCGCGACCCGGTCCGCCAGCGCCTCCGCCTCGTCCAGCAGGTGCGTGGTGAGCAGGATCGTCGCGCCGCCCTCGCGCAGTTCGCGCAGCACTCCCCACGTCTCCCGCCGCGCCTGCGCGTCCATCGCGCCGGTCGGCTCGTCGAGGATCGCCAGCCGCGGGCGCCCCACGATCGCGAGCGCGAGGCTGAGCCGCTGCCGCTCGCCGCCCGACAGGTCACGGTAGCGGCTGCGCGCCACCCGCGAGAGCCCCACCTGCGCGAGCAGCTGGATGGGCTCGAGCGGGCCCGGGTAGAACGCGGCGAACAGCTCGAGCGCCTCGATCGGGCGCAGCTGCGAGTACAGCCCGCCCGACTGGAGCATGAGCCCGAGGTTCGGGCGCAGCCGGCCGCCCTCGCGGCGCGGGTCGTACCCCAGCACGCGGACAGTGCCGCCGTCCGGCCGCCGGTACCCCTCGATCATCTCGACGGTGGTGGTCTTGCCCGCCCCGTTCGGCCCCAGCAGGGCGAACAGCTCGCCGCGCCCGACCACCAGATCGAGGTCGTCCACCACCGCCCGCCCGTCGTACCGCTTGGTCAGGCGCTCGAGGACGATCGCGTCGGCGCCGCCGGCGGCACTCACGATTCGGCCCTCGCGTCCGGGGCCTCGCCGGGCGGCCTCACTGCATGATCTGCTGGAGGTACGACGTCAGCGCGTCCTGCGGTGGCGGCCCGTAGCTCGCGTCCCGGATGATGCCGTGGCGATCCACGAAGTAGGTCGTGGGGATCGCCGTCACCCGGTACGCTCTCGCCACCGCTCCGTCCGTGTCGATCAGCGCCGGCCACCTCGCTCCTTCCTTCGCCATGAACTTGCCCGCGCTGTCCGCCGAATCCTCGTAGATGATGCCGAGTACCTCCAGCCCCTGCGCCGCGTATGCGTCACGCGCCTGCCGGTACATCGGGAACTCCTGCTGGCATGGAATGCACCAGGAAGCCCAGAAGTTGATCACCACGGGCCGGCCCGCGTAGTCGGACAGGGCCACGGTCTGCCCTTGCAGGTCGACCAGGCGGAACCCGGGTGCACGCTGACCGTCGAGGCCCCCGCCTCCGACGACGATGATGCTCGGCGATCCCGCCGCGCCCGCGGCGCCTGCCACATCCGGCTGCGAGCCACCGGCGGGGCCCAACGGCCCGCACCCCGCCAGCACGGACAGCAGCGACGCGGCGACGATGACGGCGCTTCCGGGCAAACGCCGGCGCCGACCGAACTGACGGGATGACGGCGAGAGGGTTCCGGTGCGCGTGGCGGGCCGCGGCGCGGACCGCACCGGGATCAGCGAGTGAAGCGTTGCGCCCTCACTTGACCACGAGTGTCCCGTTCATGGTGGGGTGCACGTCGCAGTGGAAATAGTACGTCCCGGGCTGGAGTGCAGGCACGGTGTAGGTCACCGTCTTCGGCCCGGTGACGACGGTGCCGTGGAAGTAGCTCCTGGTCATCTGGCTGGAGTCGAAGATCGCGATGTTGTGGGGCACCGGGTCCCTGTTCTCGAACACGATCGTCAGGGGCTGTCCCGCGGGCGCCGTGAGGGTCGACTCGAGGAACTTGATACCCTGCGCCGTGACGTGCAGCTGGCTGCTCAGGGTCGCCCCGGCGGCGCCCCCGGCGGTTGCCGCGCTCGGCTGCGACCCAGCAGGGGCCGAGTTCAGCGAGGCGATGATCGACGGTGTGGCGCCCGCCGCCACGCTGCCGATGGCGATCGCCGCATAGACGGCCACCAGCAGCTTGGGGAAGGCGCGCTCGGGGTCGCGGGAGACGGGCTCCGGGACGTGTCCCGCATCGACCTGGCGGAACTCGCGGCCCGCGTCGCGGAACCAGCCCGCGATCGCGATGACCACCATCGCCAGGCCGCCCAGCAGGATCGCGGGGTTCATCACCAGCCCGAACAGCACGAAGAACGCGCCGATCGGCAGGAAGAACGGCCACGGGCTGGGCGCGGGCTCGTGGACCTCGTGCCCGGACACCGCCGCCGCGGCCGACTCTGACGCCGCGGCTGCCTGGGCCGCCTCTGCCGCGGGTGGGATTACGGACACGGGCCCGCGCGGCATCACCCACGACCCGCTCTGGAGCGCGGCGAACGCCGAGGCGCGGGCCGGGAGTGCCCGTGTGGCACCCTCGCTGCCGCCGAGCGCATGAGCGTGAGACGCGGCGCCCTCCACGCGCTGCCAGTCGAGCATCGCATCGCGGATCCATCCCCCGAGCACGGCGAGCGTGACCACCAGGCCGATCAGCGCCAGCGGCGCGTTCACCGGCTCGCCACCCGGGTGGATCACGATCGAGAAGAGCACGATGGCGAGCCCGATCGGCAGGAAGAACGGCCACGGGCTGGGGCCCGGCATGTGGACGCCTGCGGGAGGCGCGCCGGCGGCGAGCGGGCGTGGGACCCGCGACCGGTTGATCGTCGCCATCGACGACCAGCGTCCCGCGGTCACCAGCAGGACCGCGAGCACGAGCCCGCTGAACAGCAGCGGGAGCCAGTGGATCGGGTCGGTCCAGTCCGGGGAGACGAACCTGTCCAGGATGCTCAGCAGCGACGACCAGGCGTCGGAAATCGGGGCTGGCATGATGGCGTCGGCCTACTCCCCGGGCTCGTTGCCGCTCAGGAGTACGCCGAAGGTGAAGGCCATCGCGACGCCCAGCAGTATCAGCGCGACGACGCCCGTCAGGTCGACCCGCGGCGCGCCCAGGAATCGCTGCACCAGCGCGTACACGACCCCCACGATCACGAAGATGCCGCCGAGCGTGAGCGGGACTCGCTGGCGGACCAGGCGGTGCATCGTGTTCCTCCTACCGCAGCAGGTAGAGCGTCGAGAAGAGCCCGATCCACACCACGTCGACGAAGTGCCAGTAGATGCTGACCGCCTCGACCGCCGTGTGGTGCCGGGCCGAGAACTGGCCGTTGATGCCGCGCAGCAGCACCACGCTCATCCCGATCACGCCGCCCA
>JAJYJR010000562.1 GCA_021789355.1 Chloroflexota bacterium
CGTGAGCGCGGCGCAGAACGCCGAGATCCACGAGATCGCGGACGAGCTCGGGTTCACGCTCGACGAGCTCAACGAGGTCCGGCGCGGCTATGCCGACCGCCTGGCGGTGGTGCGTTACGCGCGGGAGATTGCCCGGGGCAGCTGAAGCGACCGCTCAGTGGCGGCCGGCGGCGCCGGCCGGCGGCGCCGGCCGGGCCCGTCAGTGGCGGCCGGCGGCCAGCATCCCCAGCCATGCCTCCGGCAGGAGCCGCTCAGCGAGCAGCGGCCTGGACCCGGCGGCGAGCCGGTCGGCCTCACGCCGGCCGGCGGCCGTGATCGCGTAGCGCCGCGGGAGGCCCGTCGACGCGGTGAGGTAGCCGTCCTCCTCGAGCTGGTGAAGCAACGGGAACGTCGGCGGGATCTCTCCCAGCCGACGTGCGTACGGCGCAAGCATGTTCAGCGCGTCGAGCCCGCCGATCGGACCGGCATCCGCGACTACGAGGAGGGCGCACAGCCGGATCAGGTCCGACGGGTGCCCGGGGATCGGGGGTCGGGGCGGCCGATCGTGCGAGCGGGAAGACGCGCCGGCGGTCGTTCGGGACGGCGCCGCGGGGATCGCGGGAGAGCCGGATGCAGTCATGGTCGGAACCTCCACTGCTGTGTTCGCGATATCGCCGCCCGGGCGGGTGCGCCGGCCGGTGAACCGGAGGTGTCGTGCCCTCAGCCTCGACCGCGGCGCTGAACACTCGCTGAAGACCCACCACGAGACGGGCTACGCCCCGGTTAAGAGTTCGATGCGGACGTTGCACGGCGCGGCCTCGGCGGGTGCGATACTCCGCGCGATGTCCGATCCCGCGGCAGGCGCGCCGCTTCGCGCCATCGACGGCCGCGCCGTCGCGCGCGCTCCCGCCGCGGTGGCACGTGAGGCGTCCGGCGTCGCGTACCTGCTCCGCCGATCGCCCCGCGCCCGACGGTTGAGGCTGGTCCTGGACGGCGACGGCACCCCGCTCGTCACGCTCCCGGTCCGTGCCCCGATCCGCGCCGCCGACGAGTTCGTGGTCTCACGCCGCGACTGGATCGAGCGCCATCGCGAGCGGTACGCGGCGGAGCGTGCGCGCCACGAGTCTCGAGGGCCACTCGGCGACGGCGGGACACTCGACTACTCGGGCCAGCCCCATCGGCTCGCGGTGCGCGCCGAGCTGGGCGGGCGGAGAGCCAGGGTCGAGCACGACGATTCGGTCGTCCCGACGATTCGCGTCCGGCTGGCTCCGGCCGATGAACGGCCGCTGACCCGGATCCTCGAGACGTGGCTCCGGCGGGAGGCACGCGCCGCGGTGGAGCGACGGGTCGCCACCCGGGCGCCGCAGCTCGGCGTCGCGCCGACCGCGGTTTCGATCCGGGACCAGCGCAGCCGGTGGGGCAGCGCGTCGCGGGCCGGCCGGCTCTCGTTCTCCTGGCGCCTGGTGCTGGCGCCGCCCGCGGTCCTCGACTATGTCGTGGTCCACGAGCTGGCGCACCTGGCCGTCTTCGGCCACCCGCCCCGGTTCTGGGAGCTCGTCCGCTCGGTGGTGCCGGAGGCGGACCGCGCGCGCCGCTGGCTGCGCGAGCACGCCCGGGAGCTGCACTGGTCGCTGGAGTAGCGCGCGGCTCGAGCAGCGCCGGACCGGGCAGCGCCGGGCCGGCGCGGGTCCGCGTCGCCTACCGCTCGCGGTGGTACAACCGGTACGCGTACCGGACCCGCGAGCCGTCGACCCTCGCGAGGATCGCTTCAGCGGACCGCTCTCCGAACTCCATGGCCAGCACCCGAGCCAGCGCCTTGCGGGACGGCGCCCGCCACTCGCTCATCACGGTGGTTCCCATGAACCCGTGCGCCGCCCAGAAGTCGTCCAGGCGGTCCGCCAGCCCGGGCTCGTCGGCCGCGTAGCCGAACTCCCGCAGGAACGCGGCGAAGTCGCCCTCCCGCAGGTCGTTGTCGACGATCACGATCTGTCCGCCGGGCCGGACCACCCGCAGCGCCTCTGCGATGCCGGGTTCGCAGCTCCGCACGCGCGCGCTCTCCGGGCCGAAGAAGTACGCGAACCGCGAGTGCAGGAGGTCCACCGATGCGTCGCGGAGGGGGATCGCCTCGGCCCCTGCCGCCAGCACGCTGACGTGCGCGCCCACGGCCTCCGGCTCGGCCGCGATCCTGCGGTGCAGCTGGATCAGCATCCGGGGCGCCGGTTCCACCGCGAACACGTGTGCGGCGCGCTGGGCGTAGCGCACCGCGTGGTAGCCACCGCCCGCGCCCACGTCGGCCACCACCAGCCCGTCCATGCCGAGCAGCCGGTCCATGAACGCCTCGATCCGCGCATCGGGATCGGCGATCCGGTTCTCCAGCTCGTAGGTCACCGCGTCGTGGGCGCCGGGGTAGTCGTAGACGAACGTCTCGGTCGGCAGTGGCGTGATGGGCGGGCCGCCGGTCATCTCACCGACCGTAGCGCCGCGCGCGCTGCTGGTACGTCCGCAGGGCCCGCAGGAAGTCGATCTCGCGGAACGCCGGCCAGTACGCGTCGCAGAAGTAGAACTCGCTGTGGGCGCTCTGCCAGGGCAGGAAGCCCGAGAGCCGGACCTCGCCGCTGGTCCGGATGATCAGCTCGGGGTCCGGCCGCCCCGTCGTGTAGAGATGCCGAGAGAGCTGCTCGGCGTCGATCCGTCCGGGCAGCTCGTCTGCCGGCACGCCCTGGCCGACCAGGTCGCGGACGGCTTCCCGGCACGCATCCACGAGCTCGTCGTGACCGCTGTACGCCACGGCGAACGTGGCCAGCGGCCCCTGGCTCGTGGCCGTCGCGGCCTCCGCGGCCTCGATCGCCGCTCGAACCCGGTCGGGGAGCGCCTCGCGCCGCCCGATGACGCGGACGCGCATCGGCGCGGGCCGGCTCCTGCCCCGTCCGGCCAGCCCGGCGAGCCGCTCCGTCACGACGTCGAGAAGCGCCGCCAGCTCCTCCGGCGATCGCTCCATGTTCTCGATCGACAGCGCCCAGAGGGTGACCTCGCTGATGCCGAGCACGCGGCACCAGGCAAGGACCTCGAGGATCTTGTCGGCCCCCCGACGGTGCCCCGCGGCCGGATCCGCCAGCCCTTCCCGCTGGGCCCAGCGGCGGTTGCCATCCATGATGATCGCCACGTGGCTCGGTCGGGGCCGGGACATCACCTGGCCTCGGAGCCGGTGGGCGTACACGCGGTACACGGGGGCCAGCGCGAGCAACCCGAACCGATGCCGCACGGAGCGGTACAGCGCGGTGGCGCGGGCCGGATTCGTGCCGGGACGTCCGCGGGCCGCACGCGCGCCGGGCGGTCCAGGGACCTCCCTCGAGAGCCTGGACAGATCCATCCGCCGCATCATAGCGGCCGCCGTGCCAGGCCGGCCGGCCCCGGCAGCGGGTGGGCGGACTCCCACCGCTCCACCACGCGGTCGAGCCTGTCGAACGCCACCCCGTCGAGCGATCCCGCCGTCTCGATGAAGCGCTCGAGCATGGCGATCCGGTGCCCGCGTCCGATCGCCTCGGGGTGCATCGTGAGGGTGAGAACGCCGCCGGGCTCGTGCTCGTGCGCGTACCGCAGTTCGGCCGTCCAGATCTCCTCCACCTTCGAGGGTGCCGACAGTGGTCCCACGCCCTGTCGGCCCGGTTCGAAGTGGGGCCAGTCGTCCAGCGACCAGCTGATCGGGACCTCCACCACGCGTCCGGGTTCTCCCAGCCGGGAACCGCGCACGTCGTGGACATCGCCGCGCCGGACCCGGTACAGGTGGACGTCGTCGGCCATCAGCGACGAGTCGTAGGTGAAGCCCAGCTCCTCGACCAGGTCGAGCACGTCCTCGGAGAGCGACCAGTACGGGGCGCGGAAGCCGCGCGGGCGCTGGCCCGATGCCGCCGCCACCGCCTCTGCGCTGCGCAGCATGACGTCGCGCACGGCCGCCCGGTCGAGTTTCGCCAGGTCCTCGTGCGCCCAGCCGTGGCAGCCGACCTCGTGCCCTGCATCCGCGATCGCGGCCACGCTGTCGGGGAAGGTCGCCACGGTGTGGCCCGGCACGAAAAAGGTCGCGGCGATGCGCTGCCTCCCGAGGAGGTCGAGGATCCTTGGTACGCCGACCCGCGGCCCGAACTCGCCGCGCGAGATCAGCACGGGGCCGCCGCCGCGGTCGACCTCCGACGAGATCGCGTCGTGGTCAAAGGTGAGCGCGACGGTCAGTCGCGGGTCCCTGCTGGTGGGCTGCATCACGGTGCTCATCATGCTCCGGGTGCCCAGCGTGCGGCGAGAGCCGGTGCGCGCGTGTGGCGAGAGCCGGTGCCCAGCGTGCGGCGAGAGCCGGTGCGCGCGTGCAGCGCGCTCCGGCCACCCGCGCTAGTGTTGCGTGCCTCAAGCACCGGCCCTGGCGCCAGCGAGGGGGATCATCGGTGACCTTCGGCCAGAGG
>JAJYJR010000563.1 GCA_021789355.1 Chloroflexota bacterium
CGTTGTCGAACTGGATCTCGATGACGTGCTTGACGCTGCTGTTGGGCAGCGCGCAGCCGCTCGTCGACGCGTTGCCCTCGGCGGCAGGCTGTCCGTGGGCGGTCGCGGCCGGCAGGGCCGCGGTGAGAAGGGTTCCGATGGCGAGGCTGGCAGCCACCACTCCGGTGGCCGTGCGCCGCAGGACGCTGTGCATCTGGCTCCTCCGTGTGACGCCGCGTTTCCTGCGACGTCAGTCCAGTGCGTCGGCGGGTTGTGCCTGGCGCGGGTTTGTGCCGCGCGCGCCGGATCAGGGGGAGGGGCTGGCGCGAGGGGGGTTGGCGTACGAGGGGTGGTCGACCGCGGATGTGGCGTCGGAGACACCGCGCTGCGGCAGCGTCGGTCGATCCGACGGCGAGCGCCTGGGCTGCGCGGCTGCGCACATCCTACCGATCCCCACGCCAGTCCTCCCCGTGCCTGGACGGTAGGGGATGGAGACTAGCGGGTCGTCGGCGGTCGGTTAACTGCTCGTCAGGGGAGGGAAAGCTTGCCTGAGCCCTACTACTCCCAGTCTGGATGGCAAGGAAGAATGTTAGGCCGCAGCAGCAGGATTGGCGCGATGTCATTCCCGCCCACGCTTGAGGTCGTGGCATGAGACAGAGGCACGCCGGCGGTCAGGCTCTTGCAGAGCTGGCGCTGGTGCTTCCCGTGATTCTGCTCGTCCTGCTTACCGGTGTCGATTTCGGCCGCGTCTTTCTCGGGTGGGTCAGCCTGAATAACGCGGCTCGCGTCGGAGCAAATTTCGCCGCGCTGAACCCAAGTGCCGACTGGACGTCGTCGACGGATCCGAGCGTGGTTACGTACACTCGCATGGTCACGGACGACGCTGCCCAAATAGACTGTATTCTCCCGTCCCCCCTACCGATGCCCACGTTCAACGACGGGACCGGCATTGGCGCGCCGGCCGAAGTCACGCTCAGTTGCAGCTTCCGACTTCTGACCCCCGTGGTTGGGAACATCGTCGGGAACCCGATGACCGTCACAGCCACGTCAGTGTTTCCGATTCGCGCCGGGTTGGCAACTGCGATCCCGACTCCAAGCCCGACGCCAACCTCGACACCAACCCAGACGCCAACCACAACGCCGACTCCAACCGCGACACCGACGCCAACCCCGACCCCTCAATGCGAAATACCGAATATGGTTGGGCTCATGACTAATCAGGCCCAGAGCCTGTGGAACAGCATTGGCTTCAACCCACAGAATCTGAAGTTCAACCCGTTGCAGCCGCCGCAATACCGGATCACGTCGCAGTCACCGACATCTGGGACCGGTGATTGTGACTCCCTGTCAGTATTGGTGTCGAAGTGAGATACAATCGCGGATCTGGCCAAGCCATGGTCGAATTCGCATTGGTGGCTTCGGTTGTTCTGCTTATCCTGTTTGGGATTGTTGATTTCGGCCGGGCCGTCTACGCGTACAACACAGTGAGCAACGCCGCGAGGCAGGCTGCGAGAACGGCAATCGTCAACCAGAACATCAGCATGATCGATGCCACGGCGCTCCAGACGGCAGTGGCCCTTTCGATCACGAGCGCTAATGTGTCGGTGAGCTTTGAGCAACCCGACCGAAACGGTCCGTGCTCACCGGTGGAGTACGGCTGTCTCGCGGTCGTGACAATCACGTATCGCTATCAGCCGCTCACCCCCATTATCGGGAACATCATCGGAGCAATCAACTTGAGTTCGACGACGGCCATGCCCGTTGAGAATCCATATGCTTCCTAGGGTGTCCCGGGTGCGTGGGTTCTTCGTGAGGTAGTGAAATGGTGATCGGCTCAAGGCGCTACGGGAGCGAGGGTCAGGCGCTTCCATTGTTGGTCGGTGGCCTGGTCGGCCTGATGATGGTCGTGTCTCTTATCGTGGATGGGGGCAACCTCTGGTCACAGCAGCGCATCGTGCAGAATGGTGCCGATGCTGCATCTGAGGCCGGGGCGACCGTCCTGGCTCAGCGCCTGTCGGGGAACCCGACGCCAGCCGGTGGATGGGATTCGGCGGTGAGCGAAGCTGTCTCGTCAAGTGCGGGAGACAATGAGATTGCGAGCTTCGTAGGCCGCTACACAGACGTCTGCGGCCAACTTCTAACATCGCTCGACGTGCCGACAACAGACGTATCGACAGCGGCCGTAGTGGGATCCGGAATGCCGCCGGATCTGAACACATCCATTGGTTGCGCGAACAACAATCCTGCCGGTGTGGCAGTGGTGGCTTCGAAGCAAGTCTCGACATATATCGCGGGGATTGTCGGAATCAGGACGATTCCAGTTGGGGCAGGCGCGACTGCTGTCTCCGGCTTCTATCAGGGCGGCTGTGGTGCAGAAGCGGGTGAGTACTGCAACGTGCTGCCCGTAACGTTCCCCGTCGCGCCGATCGTATGCGCTGGGAATGGAACGCCCACATTCACAGGCGCGACGACGTGGCCGATGAACACGCAGGTCATTCTGCCGCTCTGCAACTCGGCCAATGGCGACGTCGGATGGTTGAACTGGTCTCCCCCGTCCGGCGGGACTCAACAACTTGAACAGTCCATCCTCACTCCGAACAATCCCGCGATCACCCTGCCTTCGTGGAACTGGGTCCCCAAGACCGGGGAGATCAGTTCATCTCAGATCCAGAACGCACTCAATACCTGGAAGGGCAAGCCCGTGCTGGTACCATTGTTTGATGCCACGTGCAGTGACACGCCTACTTTCGGACAGGTCAGCCAGCCATCCACGTTTGGGTGCCCGGCAGGGTCGTTCAATCAGGGCAACGGGGTGAACGTGTGGTACCGAATACCGCAGTTCGGCGCGTTTGTCCTAACGCAAGCATATACGAACGGGCAGAATAGCCCTTGGTGCAACGGGGCCAAAGAGTGCTTGGTCGGCGAGTTCGTGAAGCTCATTAGCGGCGGCGTAGTTGGGCCGGGCGTGGGTGGCGGCAGCACTCAGACATCCGTGGTGGGGGTCCAACTCCTCAAGTAGTTCGTTGCCCTAACGTCGCCACCTGGTCACGTCAGGTGACAACCCAGCGACGACGCAGGTGTGCGGTCGCGGGGCCATTCGGTCCGCGCCATCACCGCCGCGCATACTGTTTGAATGACTTACACGACGCTGCTCATTAAAGCGCGGTTCGCACTGCCCCTCGTGACTGCAGTTCGGCGCGCCCTTCACCGGCGCCCCGAGGTCGGCCTGCAGCTTCCCCAGACCCAGGCCCTGATCGTCCGCGAGCTCGAACGGATGGGGCTCGAACCAAGACTCGGCCGCTCGGTCAGCTCCGTGATCGCCGTCATGGAGGGCGAGAAGAAGCGCCCGGACGGCTCGCCGGGCCCGACGATCCTCCTGCGCGGCGACATGGACGGGCTCCCGCTCCACGAGGACACGGGGCTGGAGTTCGCGTCCGAGACGGGCGACACGATGCACGCGTGCGGGCACGACACGCACGTCGCGATGCTGCTCGGGGCCGCGAGGCTGCTGCTCGACCGGCGCGACGAGCTGTCCGGCAACGTGCTGCTCATGTTCCAGCCGGGCGAGGAGGGCTGGCACGGCGCGCGCTACATGCTCGAGGAGGGCCTGCTGGAGGCGGCGCCGACGCCGGTCGAGGCCGCGTTCGCGATCCACATCACGAACGAGTACCGAAGCGGCGTAGTCGCGGTACGCCCTGGTCCGACCTATGCAGCGGCCGACACGATCCGGATGACTGTCCGGGGACGTGGCGGCCATGCCTCCGCGCCACACGAGGCGCTCGATCCGATCCCGGTGGCGGCGGAGATCGTGCTCGCGCTCCAGCTGCTCGTGACGCGGACCGTCAGCGTGTTCGACCCCGCGGTCATCACGATCGCGCACGTCACCGCCGGCACGCGAGACAACATCATCCCCGAGGTCGCGTCACTCGAGGGGACGCTGCGGACCCTGTCGGAGGAGACGCGGGCGCGGCTCAAGGACGGCATCCGGCGCGTGGCGGAAGGGATCGCGTCCGCCCACGGCGCGTCGGTCGAAGTCGAGATCGAGCAGGGCTATCCGGTCACCGTGAACGACGCGGGCTTCGCGGAACTGGTGCGGACGGCGGCGACCGACCTGGTCGGAGGCGACGACGTGGTGGTCCCGGACGCCCCGGTGATGGGCGCCGAGGACTTCTCCTACGTCCTGCAGAAGATTCCGGGTGCGATGGCGCATCTCGGCGGCCGGCCCGCGGACGTCGATCCGACGACTGCCCCGCAGAACCACTCGAACCGCGTGGTCTTCGACGAGGACGCGATGGCGGTCGGGGCGGCCCTGCACGCGGCGGTGGCGCTGCGGTACCTGGGCGCAAACGGCAACTGACGGAAGCGGCGAGGGCAGCGGATCGCGACGCCCCGCAGATGACGCGCACCGGAGCGCGTCATCCGATCAGTGAACGAGCCCCCGC
>JAJYJR010000564.1 GCA_021789355.1 Chloroflexota bacterium
CACCTGGCGCGCCAGAACGCCTGAGCCTCGGGCCCGCACCGCGGGCCATTGACCACCGCGCATCACGAGGCCGGGGCCGGATGGTCCCGGCCCCGACCCGATTTCCCCGCGACGCCCGGCTGCCGGGCGCGGCCGCTCGCGGGGTATCATCCGGGTATCGCCCTTCCACGATCGGAGTCCCGCACCGCCATGCCCGAGACGAACCCAGCCGATCCCCGACCCGTCGTTGCCGTCTGCGGCGCCACCGGGCTGGTCGGCCGGACTATGATCCACATCCTGCACGAGCGCGCATTCCCGTTCCGCGAGCTGCGGGCGATGGCCTCCGCCCGGTCCGCCGGCACCGAGCTGACGATTGACGGGCGGACCTACCCCGTGATCGAGGCGACGCCCGATGCGTTCGAGGGGGTGAACGTCGCGCTGTTCTCGGCCGGTGGCTCCGTGTCGAAGGCGCTCGCGCCGGAGGCCGCGCGTCGTGGGTGCACCGTCATCGACAACTCGTCCGCGTGGCGCATGGAGCCCGGGACCCCGCTCGTCGTGGCCGGCGTGAACGACACGGACGCGGCGGCCCACGAGGGCATCATCGCCAACCCGAACTGCTCCACCATGCAGCTCATGCCGCTGCTCATGGCGCTCAGGGACAGCGTCGGACTCGAGAGGGTGATCGTCGACACCTACCAGGCGGTGGCGGGCACCGGCGAGAAGGCCGTCGACGAGCTCGAGGCGCAGGTCCGCGCGCACGCCAGGGGCGCGGCGAAGGAGGCGCGCGTCTACCCGCATCCGATCGGGTTCAACGCGCTCCCCGAGATCGACGTCTTTCTCGACAACGGGTACTCCAAGGAGGAATGGAAGGTCGTCACCGAGAGCCGGAAGATCCTGCACATGCCCGACCTCCGCGTCTCGTGCACGGCCGTTCGCGTGCCGGTCTTCGTGGGCCACTCGGAGGCGGTCCATGTCGAGACCCGCGATCCCCTGGCGCCTGCCGAGGCCCGGGAGCTGTTCGCCGCCACGCCAGGCGTCATCGTGGTAGATGAGCCACGGGAGCATCGCTACCCGCTGGCCACCCACGCGGCCGGGACCGACGACGTGTTCGTGGGACGCATCCGCGCGGACGCGTCGATGGCGGACGGGCGGGGGCTGGCGTTCTGGGTGGTCGCCGACAACCTGCGCAAGGGTGCCGCCACCAACGCGGTGCAGATCGCGGAGCTGCTCGTGGAACACGGCTGGCTGCCCGCCGCCTCGAGGCGCGCCGCGGGCGTGGGAGCCTGAGGCGGCCACGCTGCGGGCACTCGGGTTCCGGCCCGCCGTGGAACGGGTGGCCCGGTGACCCCGGACGAGCGGGCGGCCGCCCTGGAGCAGATCGCCGGGGAGGTCAGGGCCTGCACATCCTGCCGCCTCCACCGGGGGCGGACTCATGCCGTCCCGGGTGAAGGCCACTCGGAGACCGAGGTCGTCTTCGTGGGGGAGGGGCCGGGACAGAACGAGGATCAGCAGGGCCGCCCCTTCGTGGGCGCGGCCGGCTCGCTCCTCACGGAGCTGTTCCAGCTCGTGGGATGGCGCCGCGACGAGGTCTTCATCACCAATGTGGTGAAATGCCGGCCGCCGGGGAACCGCGACCCAGAGCCGGACGAGATCGCGGCCTGCGCGGGGTTCCTGCGCCGCCAGCTGGAGGCGCTCGACCCGGCCGTGATCGTGACGCTCGGCCGCCACTCGCTCGGGACTTTCATGCCGGGCGCGAAGATCTCCACCGCCCATGGCATGGTCCGGCCCGTCGATCCCGCGACGGGAGCCGCTTCCGCGGTGGCGTTCGCGATGTACCATCCAGCCGCGGCGTTCAGGCAGACCGCCCTCAAGGAGACGCTCGTCGCCGACATGGCCAACCTGCCGCAGGTCCTGCTCGACGCGCGCCGGGGCCGCTCGCCGCGGACCGAGCGCGCAGGGGTTGACGGGGAACAGGTGGCCTCGCGCCAGCCCGACGCGCGCCAGGCCGCCGACCTTGCGGTCGACGATGCGCATGCGGACACCCGCTCCGGTGCCGACCTTGCGGGCGAACTCGACCTTGCGGGCGAACCCGACCTGGGGGCCGAACCCGACCTGGCGGCCGACCCCGCCGCGCCAGACGATCAGCCACAGCTCGCGCCCGCCACGGAGGACGCACCCGATGACATGGACCGGACCGACCAGATGACGCTCTTCTGATGCCAACCCGAACCGCCCGCAGGCCCGACACTGGGCCGTCGCCTGCACCGCCCACCAGGTCGACCAGGTCGACCAGGAGTCCTGCCACCGACCGGTCGACGTCCGGCCGGCCGGCCGAGTCGCCGCCGCTCCGCATCATCCCGCTCGGTGGGGTCGGCGAGATCGGCAAGAACATGTACGTGTTCGAGTACGGCGAGGACATCATCGTCGTCGACTGCGGGCTCATGTTCCCCGACGAGGAGATGTTCGGGATCGACCTCGTCGTGCCCGACGTCACGTACCTGCGGGAGCGTCGCGACGCGGTTCGTGCCTTCGTCATCACCCACGCACACGAGGATCACGTGGGCGGGCTCCCGTACGTTCTCCCCGATTTCCCGGGCGTCCCGATCTACGCGTCGACCCTGGCG
Organism: Chloroflexota bacterium; assembly: GCA_021789355.1. The sequence continues at coordinate 2,604 of JAJYJR010000564.1, forward strand.
CGCGGCCTGCTCTCGAACAAGGTCAAGGAACACCACCTCACCAACAACCCGATGCTGGCCCTCGAGGCGGGGGAGACGGTCACCGTCGGCCCGTTCACCGTGACGGCATTCCGCATCGGGCATTCGATCCCGGACGCCATGGGGCTCATCATCCGTACGCCCGTCGGGATCGTGGTGCACACCGGCGACTTCAAGTTCGACCACACCCCGGTGGACGGCAAGCCCTCGGATTTCCACGCCCTCGCGAAGGTGGGCGAGGAAGGGGTGCTGTGCCTTCTCTCCGACTCGACCCGGGCCGAGAACCCGGGCTACACGCCCTCCGAGCGGACCGTCGGCGAGGCGTTCCGGGAGATCATGGAGCCGCTCGACGGGCGCGTGATCGTGGCCACGTTCGCCAGCAACATCGCGCGCGTCCAGCAGGTGTTCGACGCCGCTCACACCTTCGACCGGAAGGTCGCCGTGGTCGGCCGCAGCATGGAGCAGAACGTCCGTATCGCCACCGACCTCGGGTACCTGGAGTATCCCCAGGCACAGCTGATCGCCAAGGACCAGATCCGCAGCACTCCCTCCGATCGCCTGGTCATCGCCACGACCGGTGCGCAGGGTGAACCGATGGCAGGGCTCGCCCGCATGGCCAACCGCGACCACCGCTGGGTGGAGATCGAGCCGGGCGACACGGTCATCGTCAGCGCCAGCCCCATCCCCGGCAACGAGGAGTACGTGGCGCGCACGATCGACAACCTCTTCAAGCAGGGCGCCAACGTCATCTACCACGCGATCCGCCACGCTCACGTGTCGGGGCACGCCAGCCAGGAAGAGCTGAAGCTCATGCTCAACCTGACGAGGCCGAAGTACTTCATCCCCATGCACGGCGAGTTCCGCATGCTGGTCCAGCACGGCCGCCTGGCCGGTGAGGTGGGAGTCGCGGCAGAGAACATCCTGATCGTCGAGAACGGTCAGCCCGTCGAGTTCCGAGCGGACGGCACGGCACGGCGCGGCCAGCCGGTGAGCTCCGGGTACGTCTTCGTGGACGGGCTCTCGGTGGGGGAGGTGGGGGACGTCGTGCTCCGCGACCGGCGTGCGCTGGCCAGCGACGGCATGTTCCTGGTGGTGGTCACCGTCGACAAGCAGACGGGCCGCGTCATCGGGGAGCCGCAGATCGTCACGCGCGGGTTCGTCGACGACCTGTCCGACCCGGTGATCGGCGCGGCGGCGCAGCGGGTGATCCACGCGATCGCGCGGCCGGAGGAGCACACCAGCGAGGTCGCGCTGCTGAAGACCCAGATCAAGGACGGGCTCTCGCGCTACCTGTACGAGCAGACCAAACGACGCCCCATGGTGTTCCCGGTCGTCGTGGAGGTGTAGGGGTGGCGACCCGACGGCGCACCCCCTCGACCCGGAGCCGGACCCGCGCCCCGCGCCGGCGCTCCTCAGGGCCCTCGATCGATCTGCGGCTGTCTCCCGAGTTGACCCGGGCGCTGGTCGGCATCGTGCTGCTCGTGGTGGGGGCGGTCACCCTGATCGCGCTGTTCCTGCCCGGGCAGGGGATCCTGAACAGGTACGTGAACGAGCTGCTGCGTCCGGCATTCGGCCAGGGTGCCTGGCTCCTGCCGATCCTGCTGCTGATCGCCGGCGCGTTCGTGGAGCGGGCGCCCAGCGCCGGCACGGGCTGGGGCGTCTCCGCGCTCGGCGGGCTCGTCACGTTCGTGGGCGGGATCGGGCTGTTCCACCTCGTGTGGGGCCACGGCACCTCGGCCCAGGCGCTGAGCAACGGGGGCGGCTGGCTGGGCTCCCAGCTGTCGCACGGCCTCTCG
>JAJYJR010000565.1 GCA_021789355.1 Chloroflexota bacterium
TTCCCGACCTGCCGGTGCCGCCCGCGCCCGTGCTCCATCCGGGCACGGGGCAGCCCATAGGGCCGGACGACCTGGCGCCGCTGTTCCCGATGGCGCTCATCGGCCAGGAGGTCAGCGCGGACCGGGAGATCGAGATCCCCGGCCCCGTCCGGGATGCCTACCGCCTGTACCGGCCGGCCCCGCTCTACCGGGCCCACCGCCTGGAGCACGCGCTCGATACGCCGGCGCACATCTACTACAAGTACGAGGGCGCCAGCCCGGCCGGGAGCCACAAGCCGAACACCGCGATCGCGCAGGCGTTCTACAACCAGCAGGCCGGCGTGCGCCGGCTCGCCACCGAGACCGGGGCGGGCCAGTGGGGGAGCGCGCTCGCGTTCGCCGGCGCCCTCTTCGGGCTCGAAGTCAAGGTCTACATGGTGCGCGCCAGCTACGACCAGAAGCCCTACCGGCGCAACCTGATGGAGCTCTACGGGGCGGAGGTCGTGGCCAGCCCGAGCCCCACCACCGCGTACGGACGCCGCGTGCTCGAGGAGAATCCGGGCAGCCCGGGGTCCCTGGGGATGGCGATCAGCGAGGCCGTGGAGGACGCGGCAGGCCGGGACGACACGAAGTACTCGCTGGGATCCGTGCTCAACCACGTGCTGCTGCACCAGACCGTGATCGGCCTCGAGTCGATCGAGCAGATGGAGATGGCGGGCGAGCGGCCCGATGTGATCATCGCCTGCGCGGGCGGCGGTTCGAACTTCGCCGGGCTCGCCTTCCCCTTCGTCGGGCAGATGCTCCGCGGCGAGGCCTCCTACCGGGTTGTCGCGGTGGAGCCCGAGGCGGCGCCCAGCATGACTCGCGGCGTGTACGAGTACGACTTCGGCGACACCGCGCGGCTCACGCCGATGGTGAAGATGTACACCCTCGGCCACGACTTCGTGCCGGAGCCGATCCACGCCGGCGGCCTCCGGTATCACGGCATGTCGCCGCTGGTGAGCCTGCTGAAGGCGCACGACATCATCGAGGCACGTGCCGTGCACCAGCGACCCACGTTCGAGGCGGGCGTGCAGTTCGCTCGCACGGAGGGGATCGCGCCCGCGCCCGAGTCCGCGCACGCCATCCGTGCCGCCATCGACGAGGCGCTGGAGGCGCGGGAGCAGGGCACGGCCAGGGTGATCCTGTTCGGGCTCTCGGGCCACGGCCACTTCGACCTGTCGGCCTACGAGCGGTACCTCGCGGGAAGCCTGGAGGACTACGAGTACCCCGCCGAACGCGTGCGCGAGGCGCTGTCCGCCGTGCCCACCGTCTGAGTTCGCCGCACGGGACGGCCGCGCGACGCGTGGCCGTCCCGGGACCTCGCGGACCCGGGTAGATGTGAGACAGTTGGCGCATGCCAACGCTCGCCTGCCGGACATGCGGCCGGCGGATCAACGTGACCGATCCGATCGAGGCGCTGCTGCCGGACGAGCGGCGCTGTCCGCGGTGTGGGGCCTTGATGGACCAGGAACGCCGGGACCACGACCGCCGCCAGGGCCTGCGCCGGCAGAACCCCCCACTGGACCCGGGGCCACCTGGGGAAACGGAGCGGCGCTCGGCGGAGCGTCGCTCCGGGAGGGACCGCCGCACCCGCGGCTGACGCCGGCAGCGGGCAGAACGGGCCCATGGCTGGGTAGACTGCCGGCGATGCGTCTTGCGATCATCGGGTTCGGGCTCATCGGCGGATCCGTCGCGCGCGCGCTGGGCGCGCGCGACGCGGGCCGCTGGCACGTGGCCGCCTGGAGCCGTTCCGGTGACGGACCGAGGGCGGCGCTGGCCGACGGGGCCATCGACGTCGCGGCCGCCTCGGCGGAGGAGGCGGTCGCGGACGCCGATCTCGTGCTGCTGGCGGCCAGCCCGCTGGCGAACCTGGAACTGGTGGGGCGGCTCGGGCCTGCCGTCGCGGCCGCCGGCGCGACCCTGTCCGACGTCACGTCGGCGCAGGTGCGCATCGCGCGGGCCGCGGCACGAGTGCCGGGCCTCCGCCACGTGGGTGGCCACCCGATGGCCGGCATCGAGGCACGAGGCTACGAGGCCGCCCGGGCCGACCTGTTCGCCGGCCGGCCCTGGATCGTGCTGCCCGGCGCGCAATCGTCGCCCGGGGACGTGGATCGGGTCCGGGACCTGGCAACCGCGTGCGGCGGGCGGCCGGTCGAGCTCGATCCCGCGGTGCACGATCGGCTGGTCGCGGCGATCAGCCATGCGCCCCTGGTCATCGCCGCCGCGCTGGCCGAGACCGTGACCTCGAGCGACGCGTGGGCGCCGGCCGCGGGGCTCGCGACGGGAGGCTGGCGGGACGCCACGCGCGTCGCGCGCGGTGACCCGGACCTCGGGGCGGGTATCGCGGCGCTCAACCGCGACGAGCTGGTGGCCTGGCTCGACCGGTTCGTGGCCACCCTGGGGACGTGGCGCGCCGATCTCGAGGCCGTGCCGGACGCTCCCGACGCGGCCGCGGTGGCATCGCTGCGCGCGAGGTTCGAGCGTGTCCGGACGGCGCTGGGAGCCCGACCGCCGGATGACTGACGGCGAGCAGGTCCTCGGGGCGCCACGCGACCGCCTGTGGCAGGGTCCCGGATGGCGGGGCGTCCGGCGCGCCGGCGTGCCCGAAATCCTGGCCGCGGCGCTGGCATCGGCCTCCTTCCGGCCCCGCGCCGAGGCGGAGGACGACCCTGCCTGGAAGCAGCTGATCCCGTACCTGGTGCTGCGGGACGGGGAGCAGGTGTTCCTCATGCGCAGGACGCGTGCCGGGGGCGACGCTCGCCTGCACGACCGGTTCACGATCGGCGTGGGCGGTCACGTCAACCCGGGCGACGCGGGCATCGAGGACGCCATGCGGCGCGAGTGGCGCGAGGAGATCGACGCGGCGTTCGAGCCGGAGCTCGACCTCCTCGGGCTCCTCAACGACGACTCGGATCCGGTCGGCGCGGTGCACCTCGGCATCGTCTACCAGGCCGAGGTGCGGGGCCGCCGCGTCACGATCCGTGAAACCGAGAAGCTCAGCGGGGCGTTCCAGACCATGGAGGATGCGCGCAGGACCCGCGACCGGATGGAGACCTGGAGCGCCCTGCTCCTGGACCACCTGCTGGCGGCGGCGCGCTGAGCGGAGCGCCGGCGGAGACGGTCCGTCCGGCCCTTGGGCTCCGCCGTAGGATGGACCGGGAGGCACGCGTGATGCGCAGTGCGATTCGCCGGACGACGCTCCTGCTCGCGTCGCTTGGGCTGCTGATGCTGGCGGCGGGGACGACGCGCGCCGCGGCGCCACGCGTCGTGGTCCTGCCCCTCACCGGGATCGTCGACCAGGTCATGGTCAGCTACGTACACGATGGCATCGCCCATGCCGCCTCCGAGGGCGCCGCCGCGGTGGTGTTCGAGATCGACACGCCGGGCGGGTTTCTCGAGGCGATGCGCTCGATCACCCAGGACATCCTCGAATCACCCGTGCCGGTGATCACCTGGGTCGCCCCGCAGGGCGCTCGGGCCGCCAGCGCCGGCACGTTCATCACGCTCGCGGGCCACGTCGCGCTGATGGCCCCGGGAACCAACATCGGGGCGGCGTCGCCGGTCGGATCGGGCGGACAGGACATCACCGGGACGGAGGGCCAGAAGGTCCTCAACGACACGATCGCCAACATCACGGCCATCGCGGAGGCCCGCCACCGGAACGTGGCCTGGGCGGTCTCGACCGTCCGCAACGCCGCCTCGTCGTCCGCGAACGATGCGGTGAGCGCGGGAGCCGTCGACGGCATCGCCGCGACGCTCCCCGACGTGCTGGCGTTCGCGTCGGGCCGGCAGGTCCAGGTCGGGACGAAGGTGGTCACGCTCTCCCTGGTCGGGGCGCAGACGGAGCAACTGGCGATGAACCCGCTGCAGCAGCTCCTTCACCTCCTGGCCGACCCGAACCTCGCGTTCATCCTCTTCGTGCTGGGCGCCTATGGGCTGATCCTGGAGTTCGCGCATCCCAACCTGGTGACGGGGGCCCTGGGCGGGGTCGCGCTGATCCTCTCGTTCCTCGGGTTCGGAAGCCTCCCGCTGAACCTCGCGGGGCTGCTCCTGATCGTGCTCGCCCTCGTGCTGTTCGTGGTCGACATGACCGTGACGAGCCACGGGCTGGTGACGCTGGCCGGGATGGTGTGCTTCATCCTGGGCGCGGGGGCGCTCTACACGCAGCCCGGCCCGGCCGAGACGGGCGTCGGCGTGGCGTGGCCCATCATCGCCGCGATGTCGGGCCTGACCGGCGCGTTCATGCTGGTCGTGGTGGCGGCCGCCTGGCGGGTGCGGCATCGCGTGCGGCTTCCCCTCGGGCTCGGGGGCAGCCAGGCCTCCGGCACCGTCGCCGTGCCGGCGGGGATGCCGGCGAGCGTCCGGCATCCGCTCGCGCCTGTCGGCACGGT
>JAJYJR010000566.1 GCA_021789355.1 Chloroflexota bacterium
AGAAGCGTCGCCCGTCCCGTGTCCTGGAGCGCGGCGGCCAGGATCTCCGAGGCACTCGCCGTTCCCTTGTCGACGAGGACCACGACCGGAAGCGAGCGGGCGGTCGCGATTCCGCCAGGCTCCGCGTCGAACGCCCTCCGCGCCCCGCCGGCCACCTGCTCCCAGTAGATGGGCCCGCTCGCGATGAACTGGCTCGCGATCGTCCGCGCCTGGTCCACGAATCCGCCGGGGTTCCCGCGCAGGTCGAGCACGAGGCCGTGTACGCCTCCGGCAAGCAGCGCACGGAGCTGGGTCGTGAAGTCGGCGGCGACGCCCGATCCGAAGCTCGTGATCTGGATGTAGCCCACGGTCCCGTTGGCGACCGTGCGGCTCGTGACGTCTTCGGGGTTGACGATGTCGCGGAGGATCCGCACCTCGAACGGAGCTGCCGCCCCCCGCCCGATCCGCAGTGTCACCGGCGTGCCGCGCGGGCCCCGCACCAGGGTCACGACGTCATCGATGGTCCGGCCCGTCACGCTGGTGCCGTCGACGGCGAGGATCGCGTCGCCGGCCCGCAGCCCTGCCCGTTCCGCCGGCGAGCCCGCGATGGTCCGGACGATCACGACCCGGCAAGTCGAGCCGACCGGCGAGCAGCCCTGGACGCCGGCCGGGTCGGTGGTGGCGATGACCGCGCCGATCCCCTGGAACTGGCCGGACAGCCCGGTGAGCGAGGCGCGATATGCCTCGCCGGTCATGTACGTCGAGAAGGGGTCGCCGAGGGCCTTGAACATGCCGTTGACGGCGCCCTCGATGATCGTGTGGCGGTCCACGGGGAGCCCCGCGTACCGCTGCTCGATCGAGTTGAAGGCGTCCCAGAACGGCTGGAGGTCGGCGGAGAGCCGCTGAGGCGTCCCGTCGGTCAGGGCGGTCTGCCGGCCGAGCAGGAAGCCGCCCGCGAAGAGGACACTCCCCGCAAGAACCGCGCCGCCCAGCGCGGCCAGCCATACCGCCGCGCGGTGGTGCGTGGCACGCGCCGGCGCTCCGGGTCCGCGTCCGGCTTCCGGTGCGCGGCCGGCCCCATCGGGCGCGGCCCGGGGTCCTGGGGCGGGATCTTGAGACGGCGGAGGAATCTGCATCGTGTGGTGCCTCGTCGCGTGCCACGGCCCTACGGTGGCGATCGTCGCGAGGACCGATTGTGCGCGCTTCGGCGGCCGAGCGCGCATGCCGGAGCCGAGCGCGTATGCCGGAGCCGAGCGCGCATGCCGGAGCCGAGCGCGCATGCCGGAGCCGAGCGCGCATGCCGGAGCCGAGCGGGTCAGTCGGCCCGCGGGTCCTCGAGCGGACCGAGCGCGTCCCCCATCCGGGGCGCGGTCAGCGGATCATGTATGTGCGGACGGAGATGGATGCGCCGACGCCGCCCAGCGCCAGGCCGGCGCCACCTACGACCAGGACCAGCTCCTCGGCCAGGTTCCGGTCGAACTGGATGGGGACCTGGCCGATCAGCGTGGCCACCCCCTGGCCGATCGGCTGTGCCGCCAGCGCGAGGATCCCCAGCGTCACGGCCGCGCCCAGCAGCCCCACCAGGATCCCCTCGAAGATGAACGGCCAGCGGATGAACGCGTCCGACGCGCCGACCAGTCGCATGATCTCGATCTCCTCGGACCGCGCCATCACGGCCAGGCGGATCGTGTTCACCACGATGAACAGCACCGTGATGCCGACCAGCCCCAGGACCACCACGCCCGCGGTGCGCAGGAAGCCGGTCACGCTCAGCAGCGCGTCAACCACGTGCTGCGTCTCCAGGACGTCGGTGACCACACCCTGCGCGGCCTGCAGCGTCTGGATCACCGTGCCGTACACGTGGGGGTCCTTCAGCTTCACCTGGATGCTGGCGGGGATGGGGTTGGTGCCCGTCTGGCTGGAGTAGTCCGGCTTCCCCTGCTGGCGCAGCTGCGCCTGCCATTGGGCAAGGGCCTGCTGCTTGTCGAGGTAGTCGACCTCGGACACCTCGGGGAGCGCGCGGACCTGTGCCACCAGCGCGTCGATCCTGGACTGCGGCGTCCCGTCGGCGATGAACGCCTGCACCTCGACCTTCTGCTCCACGAAGCGAAGGCCGGCGTCCATGCCCGACAGCCCGATGACCAGGCCCGCCAGCATCAGCAGCATCAGAGTCATCGTGACCGTGGCGGCCAGGCTCATCGCCGCATTCCGCCAGAACCCCTGCCACGCCCGCCGGATGGAGAAGACGAGGAATCCAAGCATGCGTCAGTACTCGCGGTGGTAGCCGCCGACCTCGTCCCGCACGACCCGTCCGTCCTCGAGCGCGACGACCCGGCGGCGGAGCGCGGTCACGACCTCGGCGTTGTGCGTGGCCATGAGCACCGTGGTGCCCAGCTCGTTGATACGAAGCAGCAGCTGGAGGATCTCCCAGCTGATCAGGGGGTCGAGATTGCCCGTCGGCTCGTCCGCGATGATCACGCGCGGCTCGTGCACCAGGGCTCTCGCGATCGCCGTCCGCTGCTGCTCCCCTCCCGAGAGCTGGTTCGGGAGCTGGTCGCCCTGGGCCGTGAGCCCGACGAGGGCGAGGACCCGCTCGACGGCCGGGCGGATCTGCCGGCCGGGCGTTCCCGTCACCTCGAGCGCGAACGCGACGTTCTCCCGCACCGACTTGTTGGGGAGCAGCCGGTAGTCCTGGAAGACGATTCCGATCCGGCGCCGGAGCTTCGGGACGTCGCGGCGAGACAGGCGGCTGACGTCGCGGCCGGCCACGAACACGGTGCCGCTGGTGGGGAGCTCGTCCCGGATCAGCAGCCTGATCAGGGTGCTCTTGCCGGCACCGGAGGGACCCACGAGGAAGACGAAGTCGCCGTCGGGAACCGCCAGGTCGACGTCGGCCAGCGCTCGGCGGCCGTTCGGGTAGACCTTGCTGACGTCCTCGAGCGCGATCGAGATCCGGCGCGACTCCGGGAGACCTCCGGCGATCCGGCGCGCGCTCTCGACGGTGTCCCGCTCGGGGCGACTGACGGTGGCGGCGGCGAGCGCACCCGCGATGCGGGGTGTCGAGGTGGTCATGTCTGGCTCCGCGGGCGGAGGTTGCCGGAGACTCCGCACGCGGGCACGGCGAGCAAAGCCACGTCGTCGACAGCGTAGCACAGGGACCGGGGCCGGCCCCCGCGCTTCCCGCCATGCGGATCAGGGAGCCGGCGACGCCGGGGGCTCACCGGGGCGCGCGACCTCACCGTCCTGGCGCGCAGGGTCGCGGAGCGCGGTCAGCACCGCAGCGTGCAGGAGCCCGTTCGTGGCGACCACGTTGCCGGCGTTCACGCCCCGGGCGCCTCCGAAGTCGCTCATCCGCCCGCCCGCCTCCTCGATGAGCACCAGCGGCGCGGCCAGGTCCCACGGGTGGATCCCCACCTCGATCATCGCCTCGGCCGCCCCCTCGGCCACCAGCGTGTAGCCCCAGAAGTCGCCGAAGCCGCGATCGCGCCAGGCCCCGGCGATCAGTCCGGGGAACCCCGGTGCCCAACCGGTGCGCATGACGTCGAACGGCGACCCGTAGAGGACCTGGGCGTCGGACAGCGCACGCACGCCGGAGACCTCGATCCGGCGACGGTCGCCCGACGCGTTCGCGCCCGCCCGGACGACCCACGCGCCGCCCCCTCGCCAGGCGAACCAGCGCTCCCGGAGCGCCGGCGCGGACAGCACGCCCACCTGCATCTCGCCGTCGCGCTCGACGCCCAGCAGCGTTCCGAAGAGCGGCACGCCCCGGACGAAGTTGTGGGTGCCGTCGATCGGGTCGATGTACCAGCGCACGGCCGCGCCGCCCGCCTCCGTCCCGTACTCCTCGCCGACCAGCCCGTGCCCCGGGTATGCCGCCAGGATGCGTTCCCGGACCAGCGCCTCGATCGCTCGATCGGCCTGGGTCACCAGGGAGCGGTCCGGCTTGGTGGAGATCTCGAGGTCGCGCCTGAAGTGGCGGAGGGCGATCTCGTCGGCCGCGTCACAGCAGGCCAGCGCGGACGCGAGCCACCCGCGCAGCTCGGCGTCCGTACCGCGCCGCCGGGTCGCGCTCCAGGCGGGGCCATGGGCGGACGCGTCGAACGCCCCCTCGTCGAAGCGCCCGGGCGCCCGCAGATCGAGATCGTGGAGTTCGCCCACGGCCTGCCCGCCGCTCAGAGCAGGGCGAAGCTGGCGGGGAGGTACCGCTCCAGCCCCTCCCACGGGCGCGTCGATCCGACGATCCCGGGGAACCCCTCGAACCGGAAGCCGGCGTGGAGCAGGGACACCATCGCGCGGTGGTTCACGCCCGGAACCAGGGCCAGGTAGGGGCCCGGCGGCGACTCGCGCGCGACCAGCGTCCCGAGCACCGCCGGATAGAGCGTGTCGTCGAGCAGCGCGACCGGGCCGATCCGGCCGGAGGGCTGCC
>JAJYJR010000567.1 GCA_021789355.1 Chloroflexota bacterium
CCGGTCGCTGTTGCACCGCCGGCTCATCACGGAACAGGGCCGCTCCGATGCCCCGGGGCGGCCCATCCTGTACGGCACCTCGTTCGAGTTCCTGGAGCGGTTCGGCCTCACGTCGCTGGACGAGCTCCCGGAGGTCGATGCCGAGATCGCGGCCCGCCTCGCTGAGAGCGAGGAGGCGGCCGCCGCCGCGCAACCGGACGCCTGATCCACCATGCCCGTGATCCGGCTCCAGAAGGCGCTCGCGGAGGCCGGGATCGCCTCGCGGCGGCACGCGGAGGCCATGATCGCGGCCGGACGGGTGACCGTCGACGGGGAGGTCGCCACGACGGGGCTGAAGGTCGACCCCTCGACGCAGGCGATCGCGGTGGACGGCCGGCCGGTGAGCGCCCCTGCCGGCGCGACCTGCATCGCCCTGCACAAGCCCCTCGGGGTGACCAGCACCGTGTCCGATCCGCACGCCGTCACGACCGTGCTCGACCTGGTCCCGAGCGAGATGCTGGCGTCAGCGGGGCGGCTGTATCCCGTGGGCAGGCTCGACCGCGACTCGGAGGGGCTCCTGCTCCTCACGAACGACGGTGAGTGGGCGCAGCGCGTGCTGCACCCCCGTCACCAGGTCGAGCGCGAGTACGCCGTGGGGCTCGCCCGGCCGCTCGCGGCCGGCCAGGGCGAGGCGTTGTTGGGAGGGGTCGAGCTCGAAGAGGGGCGGACGGCGCTGCTGGACCTGCGTCCCCAGACCCCGACCGAGACGGGCGCCCTGCTGCAGCTCCTGGGTCCGCAGGCCCCGGCCGGCCTGGCCTGGTACAGGGCCACGCTGGGGCAGGGGTGGAAACGGCAGGTCCGGCGCATGTTCGGCGCGGTCGGTGCCCCCGTGAGCCGGCTCGTCCGGGTGCGGATCGGCACGCTGCGGCTGGGGGGACTCCGGCCCGGGCAGGTGCGGCAGCTGACCCGGACAGAGGCCGCCTTGCTCGTCGAGACCGGGCCGCCCCGCTCCGGGCGCGGCTGACGCGCGCCGGCACGGCCGGAGTACCACGGGTCCCTCGCGCTGGGCCGCACGTCCCGCCACCGCACGTCCCGCCGCCGGGCCGACCCCGGGTGGGCTACAGTGTCCTGCGCGCGACGCCGGCTGGGCGGGCGCGGTCGATGCACGCGGGAGGGACGGCACCATCCGGAGGGTCGGGCGCGGAGATCCGGTCGTCGCGATCGACGGACCGGGCTCGAGCGGGAAGAGCACGGTCGGGGCGCTCGCGGCGGCCCGCCTGGGGTTCCGCTTCTGTGACACCGGCCTCTTCTATCGCGCGGCCGCGTGGCTCGCCCTGCGGCGCGGCGTGCCCCTGGACGACGGCCCATCGCTCGCCGCCCTGGTGCCGGACCTGCGACTCGAGGCGGATGACGACGGCCGCTACGTGCGGGTCAGGGCCGCAGGCGAGGACGTGACGGCGCTGGTTCACGCCCCGGAGATCGACCGCGTGGTGAGCGAGGTCGCGCGGCAGCCCGAGCTCCGCGCCGCGTTGCTCCCCAGGCAGCGCGAGCTCGCGGAGGAAGGCGGCATCGTGGTGGCCGGGCGCGACATCGGCACGGTGGTGCTGCCGGACGCGGACGTCAGGATCTACCTGGACGCGTCGCTGCCGGAGCGCGCGCGGCGCCGCGGGCTCGAGCGCGGCATCCCGGCCGGCGAGGCCGAGGGGGACGCCGCCCGGCGAACCCGCGACGAGCTGCAGGCCCGCGACGCGATCGACAGCGGCCGGGCGTCGGCGCCGTTGCGGGTGGCACCGGACGCGGTGGTGATCCGCACCGACGGGTTCACCCTGGAGGAAGCGGTGGACGCCGTGGTGAAGGCGGTCGAGTCGGCGTGGAGGGCCGCCCGGCAGCGTCCGTGACACAATGACCATCCCATGGGAAAGGTCCGAGACGTCGTCATCACGCGCCGCACCGGCTTCTGCTACGGCGTGCGCGAGGCGATCGACTACGCGAAGACGGCGGCGGCGGAGGGGAAGAAGACCCACACGCTCGGCCAGGTGGTCCACAACGAGGGCGTCATCGAGCGGCTCGAGTCATACGGGATCCGGACCGTCGGCACGCTCGACGAGGTGCACGAGGGGGCGGCGGTCGTCATCCGCGCACATGGCGTCACGCCCGAGGTGATGGATCGGGCGAAGGCGCGCGGCCTCGAGGTCATCGACGGCACCTGCACCTGGGTGATCCAGGAGCAGCGCGCCCTGACGCAGCTGGTGGACCAGGGCTACACGATCGTCCTGCTCGGCACCCCGCGGCACCCCGAGGTGGTGGGACTGCTCGGGTTCGCGCCGGACGCGGTCGTGGTCGACGAGGAGGAGGACTGGGAGCGCATCCCGCGGACCAAGCGGATGGCGCTGATCAGCCAGAGCACCCAGCCGCCGTGGAAGTTCGAGAAGCTCGCCGCGTACCTGGTGGGCCGCTGCCACGAGCTCAAGATCGTCAACACGATCTGTCCGGTCACGATCCGCCGGCAGCAGGACACCATGGAGGCCGCCGCCGCGGTCGACTTCATGGTGGTGGTCGGCGGCCGCAGCAGCGCCAACACCAAGGAGCTGACCCGCCTCTGCCAGATCGCGGGGACCCCCGTGCTGCAGATCGAATCCGCCGCGGACCTGCACGACCCGGACGCGTTCGGCGATGCCGGAGTGGTCGGTGTCACGGGCGGGACGTCCACTCCGATCGAGGACCTCCAGGTGGTCACGCGGCGGATCTACGAGCTGGCCGGAACGGCCGATGCACGGGACGACGCCGCCCGGCTGGCCGAGGCATCCCTGCGGCGCGTGGCCGACTCCACCTATCGCACGAGCAGCGTCCCCTCGAGCGCCGTCCCGACGGAGGCCTGACCCATGCCCCCCCGTCAATCGGCGAGGCCGGCGCGCGGGCTCCCGATCGTCGCGATCGTCGGCCGTCCCAACGTCGGCAAGAGCACGCTGTTCAACCGGATCGTCGGCGGACGGACGGCCATCGTCGAGGACCGTGCCCGCACCACGCGGGACCGGCTGTACGGTCAGGCCGAATGGAACGGCCGTCGCTTCATCGTGGTCGACACCGGCGGTCTGGAGCGGCGCCCCGGCGACCCGATCGAGGCGAAGGTCCAGGAGCAGGCGCGACTGGCGATCGACGAGGCGGACCTGGTGCTGTTCGTGGTGGACGCCGCCGCGGGCGAGACACCCGCCGACCAGGAGGCCGCCGAGCTCCTGCGCGGGGCGACGGTGCCCATCATCGTGGCCATCAACAAGGCCGACAGCGAGCGCCGGGAGTACGAGGGCGCCGAGTTCCACCGCTACGGCTGGGAGGACACGTACGCCATCAGCGCGCTGCACGGGCGCGGGACCGGCGACCTGCTGGACACGATGGTGTGGGCGCTGCCGCCGGAGAGCGAGGAGGAGCGCGAGCGGAAGCGCCGCGAGGCCGAGGCGGAGGATGAGGCCGAGCTGTTCGCCCTGGCGGAGGCGCAGGGCGTGGAGCTGCCAGCGGTGGGCGAGGCCCCCGAGGGAGGGGCTCCGGCAGGCGAGACACCGGCAGGCGAGCCACGCCCGGACGGCGCGCCCCCGGCCGGACCTGACACGGACGTCGCGGCCGCGTGGGATCGCCGGACCCAGGCCGACCTCGAGGCGGCGAGGGCTCCCGTCGCGGTCGCCATCGTGGGTCGTCCCAACGTCGGGAAGTCCTCGCTGCTCAACGCGCTGCTCGGCGAGGAGCGCGTCATCGTCAGCGAGATCCCCGGCACGACGCGGGACGCGATCGACACAGAGATCGAGTGGAACGACCGCCCCGTGACGCTCATCGACACCGCGGGTATCCGGCGCCGTGGCAAGGTGGCCGGCGGGCCGGATTCGGAGCGCTTCTCGGCGCTGCGCGCGCTCCGGGCGCTGGGCCGCTGCGACGTTGCGATCCTGGTCCTCGACAGCGTGGACGGGCTGACCCGCCAGGATGCGCACGTGGCCGGCTACGTGGTGGAGGAAGGCAAGGGGCTCGTCGTCGCGCTCAACAAGTGGGACCTCGTCGAGAAGGAGACCGGCACCTTCGACGACTACGCGGCCACGGTGCGGCGCGAGGCGCCCTTCCTGGGCTTCGCCCCGATCCTCGCGATCAGCGCGAAGACGGGGCAGCGCGTGGGCCGCGTGCTGGACGCGGCCATGGAGATCGCGGCCCAGCGCCGCCGGCGCGTGCCGACGGGGGAGCTGAACCGGCTCCTGGCCGACGCCACCTTCCGGCAGGCGCCGCCGTCGGTGAAGGGCACGCGGCCCAAGTTCTACTACGCGACCCAGGCCGCGGTGGCGCCGCCCACGTTCGTGATGTTCGTCAGCGACGCCGACGCGGTGCACTTCAGCTATGCGCGCTACCTGGAGAACCGGATCCGCGAGGCGTTCGATTTCGGAGGGACCC
>JAJYJR010000568.1 GCA_021789355.1 Chloroflexota bacterium
GACGTCCTGCTCTCCGACCTCCGGGCGGGCGACGCGGGGCTCGACGCCCTGCTGGCGGCGCTGCGCGGCGAGCGCGAGGTGCTGACCTACGAGGACCGCATGGCCGAGTGGAAGGGGATGCCGGAGTACGTCAGCGAGGACAAGATGGCGCACCGCCGCCTGATCGTCCAGATCGCGACCCCCGACGATCTCCCCCGCTTCGCGGCCATGATCGGGCAGGAGATCGGCCCCACGCAGGTGACGGTGTGGATTCCCCCGGAGGCGCAGGACCGCATGGCGCTGCGCAGCCTGCGGGTGGTGGGGGACTCCACCCCGGACCTCGCGGAGCCGGAGATCGCAGACGGTGAGGAGCCGGAGGAGTGAACCCGAGGCAGCCGGTCTACATCGTCAGCAAGGGGCGCTGGCAGCCGGAGCGGGGCCTGACCACGCGCTACCTGCACCGCATGGGCGTGCCGCACTACATCGTCGTGGAGGGGCAGGAGCGGAAGGACTACGAGGCCACCGCCGGGCCGCTGGCGACCATCCTCACGCTCGACCCCGAGTACCAGCGCACCTTCGACACGTGCGACCCGGCGCTCGACGACAGGCTGGGGCCGGGGAGCGGCCCGCCGCGCAACTTCGCGTGGGACCACGCCAAGGCGGACGGGTTCCCGTGGTACTGGTGCATGGACGACAACATCCGCGGGTTCTACCGCCTGACCCGGAACCGCAAGTACATGGTCACCGACGGCACGATCCTGCGGGCGATGGAGGACTTCGTCGACCGCTACGAGAACGTGGCGATGGCGGGGCCGAACTACGACTTCTTCGCCCCGGCCCGCCAGCGCCTCTCGCCGTTCGAACAGAACACCCGGATATACAGTGCCAACCTCATCAGGACCGACCTGCCGTACCGCTGGCGCTGCCGCTTCAACGAGGACACCGACCTGAGCCTGCGGATGCTCAAGGACGGCTGGTGCACGATCCTGTTCTGGGCGTTCCTCGCCAAGAAGGCCGTGACGCAGTCGGTGTCCGGCGGCTACGCGGAGATCTACCGCGAGTTCGGCACCATCCCCAAGACCGAGGTGCTGCTGAAGCTGCACCCCGACGTGACGCGCATGTTCTGGCGCTACGGGCGGTGGCACCACTACGTCGACTACACGGCGTTCCGCAGGAACAAGCTGCGGCTGAAGCCCGGCGTCGTGATCCCCGACGAGCCGAACGAGTACGGCATGAAGCTGGAGCGAAGGACGGGGGACGAGTGGCACCCGGCGGACGAGCCCACCTACCGCGTCTGATGCTGGTCGGCGAGGCACCCGGCCCGAGCGTGGTCCGGCTGCGGCGGCCGGGCGAGGCTCTGACGGGTGCGGCGGGTCGTCGGCTGGCCGCGCTGGCCGGGGTCCCGCTGGTGACCTACCTCCGCCGCACCGAGCGCGTCAACCTGCTCGACGCCTACCCCGGCGAGCGGTGGCCCTCCGCCGAGGCGCGCGACCGGGCGCGGTCCCTGCTCCCGAGGCTGGCCGGGCGGACGACCCTGCTGGCCGGGCGACGGGTCGCCGCCGCGTTCGGGGTGGACGCGCCGTGGTACGAGTGGGTCGAGCTGGACGGGGGCAGGGTGGCCGTCCTGCCTCACCCCTCCGGCCGCAGCCGCTACTGGAACGACCCCGCCAACCGGGACGCCGCGGCCGAGTTCCTGCGCGCCGCGCTGAACCGCGCAATACCCATTGACAGACTCGCGGCGGTGGGGTAGGGTAGACGCATCAACCCACCAGCAAGGGGAGAGGGCCCGCATGAACATCGTCAGGGCAGGCGCCGAGACGCGGCAGGTCGCCGCGGACCTCGCGGCCTACGGGGTCGGCTGGACCGACGCCGTCTACGGGGATACCGAGGCGGAACACCGACGGGCGCAGGCGCGGGCGAGTGCCCGCGCGAAGACGCTCGCCAAGATCTTCGGCACGCCCGTCCACTACGTCACCGCGTGGGACGACGACGTGCGACTGTTCGTGTTCTACCGCTGATCCACCCAGCAGCAAGGGGAGGCAGACATGCCAGCGAACATCGCGTACGACGCGAAGATGAACCGCCATCAGGCGGTCTACGTGGGCAAGCCAGCGTGGCACGGGCTCGGCACCGTCGTGGACGACGCGCTGACCCCGGAGCAGGCGCTGGAGGCGGCGGGTACGGCGTACACCGTGGACAAGGCGCCCCTGTTCGCCAAGATCGGCGACCGCTTCGTGGAGATGCCCGAGTATCGGGCGACCTACCGCACCGACACCGAGGACGTGTTCGCGCCCGTGAGCGCCGACTACCCGGTGATCCAGAACCTGACCCCCATGCAGATGCTCGCGGAGATCGTCCGCACCGGAGAGGCGGGCATCGTCAGCCACGCCGCGCTGGGGAAGGGCGAGCGGCTGTTCGCCGTGCTCGACCTCAAGCGGCTGACCGACCTCTCGATCCCCGGCGACCCCAGCAAGCACGACGCCTTCCTCGTGGCCCAGTGGTGGCACAACGGCGGCGGGGCGCTCACGTTCACCGAGTCGATGGTGCGCGTCGAGTGCCAGAACATGGCGGACGCGAACCTCGCGTACGCCCGCCGCACCGGCAAGCTGGCCCGCGTCATCCACACGGGCGACACGCGGTCGGCCGTGGAGGAGGCGCGGCGCACGCTGGGCTTCGCGGAGCGCGACGTGGAGGCGTTCGTCAGGCTGATGGCCCAGCTCAACGACGTCGCCATCCCCTCCCGGTCGTGGATCGACGGCTTCACCGAGCGCCTGATCCCCATCGAGCCGGAGGCCGAGCGCCCCACCCGGCGGCTGGCCGCCCGCGAGACGATCGCGGCCCTCTACGCCAACTCCTCGACGCTGGTGGGCGTCCCCGAGACGGCCTACCGCGCGTTCAACGCCGTCACCGAGTTCGTAGACCACTATCGGCCGCTCTACGTGAGCGACGAGGCGCTGGTCCCGGCCAAGCGGTTCACGACGCAGGTCGACGGATCAGGTGCTCGGCTCAAGGATCAGGCCCTGCGCCTGCTCGTGGAGGAGTTCGAGGTTCCCACGGGGAGTGCGCGGTGAGGCATCATCGGTTCGTGCCGGTGGTCGGGGAGGGGCGGCTGGTCTGCCGGACGTGCGGCCAGCCTCCCGACCCGGGCCGCGTCTGGCGGACGTGGAGCGACGGGAAGTGGCGGCCAGTCGATGCCGACGGGGAGCCGGACTATCGCCGGGAGGCGTGGGAGCACACCGGACGGAGGGCCCTGCCGTGAGGGTCCGGGTCGGTCACGACAGCGGAAGCTGGGCAGACGTCGGCCCCTCGTCGGCGTACGGGGACAAGCGCCGCTGGTACCTCGGGGGGACGCCGCTCACCGAGGGGATGCCGCCGCACGTGGACGGCACGGGATCGACGGCCATCCGCCGCGCACGCCTCGCCGCGAGGGGCGAGGGACACGGGCGGGCGTTCGACTACAGCGCGGGCTGCCGCTGCGACCTGTGCCGGGAGGCGCACCGCGCGGTGGAGTACGCCGCGAGGGAGCGGCGGAGGGCGCGGGCGTGACCTTCGGGTATCGAAAGCCCCCGCCGGTCGGGATCACCGAGCGACCCTGCCCCACGTGCAGGCGGCCGGAGCCGATCTGCGGATGCGGCCACCCCGAGCGCGACCACTTCCCGGCCTGTCTCGCGGAGGTGCAGTCGGCCCCGCGGGTGGAGTTCGCCTCGCCGATGGACCGGCACCGCTACGTCTGCGGATGCCCCGCGTTCGGGTCCCCGGCCGGGCAGGGCATCGGGCGGCGGCGGGCACGGGCTGAGCGAGAGAAGGCGGCGGCGCGGTGACTTCCCTTGCCCCCGTGACACTGACGGAGGCACGTCGCTTCGTGGCTGAGCATCACCGGCACAACCGCGCTCCGCAGGGCTGGCTGTTCGGCGTGGGGTTGCGAGAGGGCGACTCGCTCGTCTCGGTAGCGATTGCCGGTCGCCCTGTCTCGCGCAATCTCGACGATGGACGAACGGTGGAGATCACGCGAGTCTGCACGCTGGGCCAGCGCAACGCGAACAGTCGCCTCTACGGCGCGTTGTGTCGGGCCGCCGCTGCACTTGGCTACTCCCGGGCCGTGACGTACACGCTGCTGTCGGAGTCCGGCTCGTCATTACGAGCCGCGGGGTTTCACCAAGCAGAGCAGTTGAGTCAGCGGACCTCGTGGGCTAATCCGTCGCGTCCCCGGCAGGACCGCACGATCTGGGGCGACGCCACGCTACCGGATGAACCGCGCGTGCGCTGGGAGCGTGTGCTGTGAGACTGCTCGCCCTCCGTCTGTCCGGCTTCATGTCGTGGGACAGCCTCGACCTCGACCTGTCTGACGTGGACGTGGTAGGCGTGACGGGCAGGGTCGGCAACGGCAAGTCGGCGCTGCTCGACGCGCTGCTGTGGTGCCTGTTC
>JAJYJR010000569.1 GCA_021789355.1 Chloroflexota bacterium
GATCGACGAGTGGTCACCCACCAACCTGCGCATAACGACGGCAAGGGACATCCATCTGTCGTTCCTTGGCGGCATGCGCCTCCAGTGTGTGGCCGAGCCAGCGATCGTCGAGGAGAACGGCATCGTCGTGGCATCCACGTACGATCTCGCTGGAACTAAGGCGAAGGCAGTCCTGGATCGCGCGGAGTGGAAGGACTACTTCGACATCGCCACGCTGCTTCGTCACCATCTGACCCTTCCCGAGATCATCGGGTACGCGACAATGATCTTCGAAGCGCTGTTCGAGTTCCCGGCGGCCGTCTTCCTCCGCTCTCTCGCCTGGTTTGACGACGGCACCGTACCGGACCTGCCGGAGGACATGAAGCGGGAGCTTGAACAGGCCGTGGCCCGCGCCGCGCAGGAAGAGATCCCCGTCGTGGAGCCGTATTCGACTTCCATCCTGCCGTAGCCCGGCGCCGAGGGACGCCTCCCCCGAGACGATTGCTTGGCTGCGTGGATACCCTGTTTCGGCGCTCTCGGCGCTCTCGGCGCTCTCGGCGGGCTGGCTTGCTGCGCGATCAACCGGCGATTGCGGGCCGCGCGTCGATCGCGGGTGGCTACGGCTTCGGACGCGCCCAGGGTCCCTGCGCCGCCGCCGATCCATCGGCTGCCGCCGCCGATCCGAGCCGCTCCTGGCGCTCCGCCCGCCCGAACCAGGCCCAGTAGAGCACCGTTCCCACCGTGTAGAGCACGATGATCGTGAGGAAGTTCACGGTGTAGCCGGCGTTGAAGCCGAGTGTCGCCTGCAGCAGGCTGTACCACGGACCCGCGATCACCCAGCCCAGCGCCCACAGCAGCGAGCTCGCCGCCGAGAAGGTGGCCCGTTCCTCCGGCCGCACGCGCTCCATCACGAACGCCCCGAAGATCGGGTTGCCCGCGTTCATCAGCGAGTTGCGGACAGCCATCGCGACCGCCACCGTCCAGAAGATGGGCGAGAAGCCGAGTACCACGATGAACGGGATGCTGGCCGCCTGGACCAGCACCACCGACCCGATCTTCCCCCACCGCCTGGCGAGCGCGGGCTGGATCAGGGTGGCGACCAGCGTGCCCAGGCCGGTGATCGCGAACAGCGCGTTCAGTGACGCCAGAGGCAGGCCGAATCGGCCCTGGATGAACACGTTGAGGAACGGGATCACCTGGCCGGCGCCCAGCGAGATCAGGAAGCCGGGAAGCAGGAGGCGCGCGAAGTCGACCCGATCGGACACGCGGATGCCATCGCGCAGGAGCGCGGAGAGGCCGACGGTGCGCCGGGCGGCGCGCGGACGATCGACGCGGGAGATGCTCGACCCGACGGAGCCGACCGACCCGCCCGACCCGCTCGATCCGACGAAGCCGACCGACCTGCCCGACCCGCCCGGTCCACCCGTGCCGGCCGACCCGCCCGACCCACCCGTGCCGGCCGACCCGCCCGGTCCACCCGACCCGACCGACCCACCCGTGCCGGCCGCCACCGCGGCTGCCGCCAGCCGTCCCGGTCGATCGTCGCGGAGCCAGGTCAGCATCAGCACGGCCACGAACCCCAGCCCCGCCATCAGCGCGATCAGCACCCGGTAGGCCTGCGGTCCCTGCGGATCGAATCCCCCCGCCGACGCCACCTCCTGCGCGACGAACCCCCCGACCAGTGCGGCCGCCACGTTCGTCCCGTTCCCGATCGCGAACTGCACCGCGAACAGCTCGCTCCGTTCGTCGGCCCGCGAGTGCTCGGCGAGGAACGGCTGCGCCACCACGCTCATCGCGCCGCTGCCCGCCGCGAACGCCGCCGCCATCAGGAACAGCGCCGGCAGCGCGCTCGTGACCAGCAGCCCGGCGAACGCGGCCGTCATGAGCGCCGCCCCGCCCAGCAGCACCAGCCGCCGCCCGACCCGGTCCGACACG
The DNA here is from genome assembly GCA_021789355.1 of Chloroflexota bacterium. The sequence continues at coordinate 1,915 of JAJYJR010000569.1, forward strand.
ATGCTGGCGGGGAACGCGATCACCAGCGAGGCCGCCGATCCCGCCGTCGCGACCAGCCCGATCAGCGCCGGGTCGATCCCCAGGCTGCGCAGGTAGAGGTTGAAGTCGATCCACCACAGGCTGACGGCCGAGCCGGAGGCCAGGGTGACGAACAGGAACAGTCGGGCGTCGCGCTCGAACCCGGTCAGCGAGCGCAGGTAGCGGAGGAGCACCGGGGGATGATGCGCCCGCCGAGAGGGCCGTCGCACGGGCCGCCCGTCCCACAGGCGAGGGGCCGTGCCAACGAGGGGCCGTGCCGACGAGGGGCCGGGCCGACGAGGGGCCGGGCCGAGGTGCGGGGACCAAAGCCGGGCTACGGGTTACTCCGTGGCCCGCGCTGGCGCCGCCGGTCGTCGGCGCTGCCTTCCCGTCCGCTACGGCAGCTGCCGGAACGGGAAGTACGCGATGAAGGCGACCGCAAACGCGGCAAGGAAGACCCATCGCACGGTGCCAGGCAGGCGCGAGCGATCGAGCAGCAGCGCCGTCGCCACGGCCATCGCCGGGACCACCGGGAGCATGTAGTACAGGTACGTGATCCGGTGGTCGACGAGCACCATGGGGTAGTACACGAGGTAGTTGGCCCCACCCCAGGCCAGGGCCCACAGCGCGAGGCGACTCCGCCGTCGCCAGGCCAGCCAGAACGCGAACCCGGCCGCCAGGGGCAGCGCGCCCAGCAGCACGGGGTTGAGGGCGCCCTGGAAGTCGATTGTGGCGTGCGACGCGATCAACCTGCCGCCGGACATGACATTCACGTTCACCGTCAGGTAGTGGATCGGCACCTGGTTCACCAGCCAGCTCCAGGGATCGCTGGCGATTCCGGATGGTCCGCCGGCAGTCTGCAGCTTGGCCCCGAACTCAAGCATGTGCTGGATGTGATCGACCGGGTTGTGGTACGCGCTGAAGCGCAGGTCGAGCAGCCAGAGCGCGCCGATGAAGACGAAGGCGAACGCGGCGAGGAACGGCACGAGCGGGAGCAGGTCACGCAGGCGGATCCGGCGGTGATCCCACCAGTCGATGACGACGATCGCGATCAGGTACAGCGCGAGCGCGGCCACGCTGAAGAGCGCGGTCAGCTTGGCCAGCGCCGCCACCGCCAGCGCCACCCCGGCCGCGGTCCAATGGTGCCGCAGCGCGAGCCAGGCCCCCACCAGCGAGGGGGCCAGGAAGAGGATGTCGAGCGTGGCGATGCGCCCGTGCACGAACGAGAGGTTGTCGAAGGCGAAGAGCCCCACCGCGAGCACGCCCAGCCAGGCGCGCTCCCCGGTCGCCCGCACGATCCCGTACAGCGCGACCAGCGACACCATGCCGGCCACCAGGCTCGGCAGCCGCCAGCCGATGCCGTTGTCGCCGAAGAGGAGCATCGAGCTCGCGATGAGCAGCTTGCCGAGCGGCGGGTGCTCCGTGTTCGGGTCGAGGCCGAGCGGTGCCTGCGCATAGGCCGCCCCAGCCGGGGGATGGATCCCCAGGATCACCCGCGCCGCGTTGACGTAGTACGCCTCGTCGAAGATGAGCGAGTGGTCGGGCAGCCAGAGCCAGATCGCGCGGGACACGAGAGCCAGCAAGAGGACCACGCCGAGGGCCTGACCTGGGTCGCTGAAGAAGCGGGAAAGCGCGAGCGCGAGGCGCCAGAGGGCTGTCCGGGTGCGCCGTCCCGCGCCTGCGGGGCTGGCTCGCTCCGGGGTGTCATCCATGGCAGCACCTGGCGTCGCGAGGCTCATGTCGCTTCCGGCTCCCGCGCTCCGCGCCCGAATGTCGCCTCTTGCTCTCGTGGCGCAGCGAGCATCTTCGCAGGGATCGGCCGTGCGCGGGTTGACCTTCCGACGATCCTGGCACCGCCGCTCGCGTCGTCCGGTTGCACGGGGTGCACGGCGCTATGCATACTGTCGCGTCGGACGGTCGCGTCGGACCGGGAGTCGCCGATCGATCCGTGCGCTGGACTCTCGCCACGGACAATTGACCGCGGATAAGAGGCTAACCTGCAGGGCCGAAGGCATCAACAGTCGGACAAGCGGTCTCCAGTCAGGAACAGGGTCGATGCTGACGCCCTGCACGACGACAGCGCCGCCCTTGCGGACGTCGTCGTGCCTCAGAAGGGACCGGGTCAGCCCCGAGGAGCGCAGAGGTCACGGGATGGCCTGCAAGCTGTGTCCGTGCTGCGAGGTGAGCGGCACGCGGCTGCGTTCGTGGTGCCGTTCACACCCAGCCTCTCGTGCTGGCGCGGTCTTGACCGGGAGACCAAGTGGTGATCTCTGCGGAGCGTGCGGCGCCGCCGTCTGACGGCAAGCATGCGTCGACCCAACCGAGGCGCGCTTGGGCTTCGCTGGCCGATGCGGCGACGTCCCTGGACGGTTGGCGACTGGCGCTTGCCCTGCTTGTCTTCCTCGAGGTCACGCTCGCGCTGGTCGGCTTGGGCGCCCATGTGGTTGGAGGTCGAGAGCCCTTCGT
>JAJYJR010000570.1 GCA_021789355.1 Chloroflexota bacterium
TTCGTCCTGAACGACCACCCCACGGCCCAGATCAGCCACGCCACCCGCGAACGAGTGCTGGCGGCGGCGCTGGACCTCGGGTACGCCCCCAACGCCTCCGCCCGGAGGCTCGCCGTCGGGGCCAGCCTCGTGCTCGGCCTGGTGCTGCGGCAGCGGCCGGAGCAGGTCGCGGTCGACGCGCTGCTCCCCGAGACGCTGCGGGGCCTGGCGGACGCCGCGCGCGAGGCCGGCTACCGGGTGCTGGTGGAGCCGCTCCCGCCGGGCGACCATTCCTACACGACCCTCCTGCGTGCGCATCACGTCGACGGCCTCGTGGTGTCCGGCCCGCGGGCCGACGACCGGGCCCTGGCGGAGCTGCAGGCCGACGGTTTCCCGGTGGTGCTGCAGGGCTCGCTTCCCGACGTGCCTGTCCCCAGCGTCGATGTCGACAACGTCAGCGGAGCGCGGCTGGCGGTCGAGCACCTGATCGCGGTCGGCCACCGGCGCATCGCGTGCATCACCAACGCGGCACTGGCGTACACGGCGGCCACGGAGCGGCTGGCCGGGTACCGGGCGGCACTCGACGAGGCCGGCATCCCGTACGACGAACAGCTCGTGACCCACGCCGATTTCGATGCCGCCAGCGGCCACGCCGCGATGGACCGGCTGATCCGCCGCGGCTGCGCCTTCACCGCCGTGTTTGCCGCGAGCGACGTGGTTGCCCTCGGGGTGATCGGCGCGGCGCGGGCCCACCGCATCTCGGTGCCCGACCGGCTCGCCATCGTCGGTTTCGACGACATCCCGCTCGCCGCCCACTTCGACCCGCCCCTCACCACGGTCCATCTGCCTGCCTACGAGCTCGGCTTCAGCGTGGGCCGGGCACTCATCGACCGGATCGCCGGCCGGCCGGTGCCGGCGCGGTCCGTACTGGAGACCCAGCTTGTCGTGCGTGGCTCGGCGCCGGGCCCGCACGGTGGGGATGCCGGCGGGCGTCCGCCGGCGGAGCTGCGTCCGGGCCTTGCCGGCCCGGTGTGACATGGGCCGGCGCAGGTGCCGGTTGTGAAAGGAGCACGCACGTGATCCAGGCAAGACCGCGGGGGACCCGCGTCGTGGCGGTCGGCGCCGTCATGATGCTGGTCGCCGCCGCATGTAGCTCCGGCGCCACACCGGCGCCGGCATCCAAGGCGCCGGCTTCCGCGCCGGCATCCGCCGCACCCGCCCCCTCGTACAGCGCCTCGGCGGTCGCGGCAGCGCAGGCGTATGCCGCCACGCTCGGGAAGATCGGCGGCTCGGTGAGCGTCCTCGCAGTGTGGGGCGGCTCCGAGCAGGCACAGTTCCTCGCCATGGTCAAGCCATTCGAGGACGCGACCGGCATCACCGTCAACTACACGGGCACGCGGGATGAGCCGGCCGTCCTGACCACCGGCATCGCGTCGGGCCAGCTGCCCGACATCGCCGGCCTGCCCGGGCCGGCCCAGATGCAGCAGTACGCGGCCGCCGGCAAGCTCCAGGACCTCTCGACGATGCTCGACATGAACGCGTACACGTCGCAGACCCCGTCCTCGCTGGTTCAGCTGGGGACCGTCAACGGCAAGCTGGTGGGCATGTTCCTCGACGTCTCGGCCAAGGGCCAGATCTGGTACGACCCCAAGGTCGTCGGCGACCTGGCCAGCAACCCGCCCGCGACGTGGACCGCCTTCCAGAACCTGATCACGCAGGACAAGAGCAAGGCCACCGCGCCATGGTGCTTCAGCGTCGAGTCCGGCGCGGCGTCTGGCTGGCCGGCCACCGACGTCCTCGAGTCCTTCGTCCTGCACACCCAGGGTCCCGCGTACTACAACGACTGGTGGGCGGGCAAGGTCAAGTGGACCGACCCCGGCATGAAGGCCGACTGGCAGCAGCTCGGCCAGATGGTCGCGCAGAGCTACGGCGGCGCGAACCGCGTGCTCACGGCGAACTTCGCGAACGCCGGTGACCCGCTGTTCACGACGCCGCCCGGCTGCCTCTTCCTGCACCAGGCGAGCTTCATCACCGGGCTCGGCCAGTTCGCCAACGAGCAGAAGCTGGTCGACTACAACTTCTTCCCGTTCCCGTCCATCACCCCGCAGTACGCCAATGCCGTCGAGGGCGCGGGCGACCTGTTCGGCGCATTCCACAACACGCCGCAGGCCGCGGCGCTCATGAAGTACCTCGTCAGCTCGCAGGCGCAGACGCTCTTCGTCGGCGGCGGCGAGTTCCTCTCGGCGAACAAGGGCGTCGCCAACTATCCCAACGCCATGAACCAGCGGCTCGGCCAGATCCTGTCGGGGGCGACGTCGTTCGTCTTCGACGCGTCCGACCAGATGCCGACACCGATGCAGACCGCCTTCTACAAGGGACTGCTCCAGTACATCCAGTACCCGAGCCAGCTCGACTCGATCCTGCAGAGCCTGGACTCCACGCAGGCGAGCGCCTACACCACGCACTGACGAACGGCTTCGCGAACCGCGCGGGCGGGGTCCTGCATCCCGCCCGCGCACCCACCGCACCGGAGGCATACCGATGGATCCTCGGCTGATCACGGCCGTGATCGTCGTGGTCGGCGTCCCCGCGGTCCTGGTCGGCTACATCGTGGCCACCGAGCAGGTCCTCCGGATCTTTCCGGGGCGCGTGCAGCCACGCATCCGGCCATGGCTCTGGCTCGCGCCGGCGCTCGCGTTCCTGTTCGTGTACCTGGTCTATCCAACCATCGGGACCGCCGTGCGCAGCCTGCAGGACCAGCTCGGCACGAAATGGGTCGGGCTGGACAACTACGCCTGGTTCTTCTCCGACAGCGGCACGCTGAGCGCCCTGAAGAACAACCTGATCTGGGTGGTCCTGCTGACGGCACTGACCGTCGGGTTCGGGCTGCTGATCGCGGTCCTGGTCGACCGGGTCCGCTACGAGTCGGTGGCGAAGTCCGTGATCTTCATGCCGCTGGCGATCAGCGGCACGGCGGCGAGCGTCATCTGGCTCTTCATGTTCTGGTATCAACCCGCGGGCACGCCTCAGACAGGCACCTTGAATGCAGTCCTGGCGCCGCTCGGCGTCGGCCCGGTGCCGTGGCTCATCATCAGCAAGTTCAGCATCAACACGATCCTCCTGGTCGTCGTGATGGCGTGGATGTGGACCGGCTTCTGCATGGTGATCATCTCGGCCGCGCTCAAGAGCATCAATCCCGAGCTGCTCGAGGCGGCGCGGGTCGACGGCGCCAACGAGTGGCAGGTGTTTCGCCGCATCATCCTGCCGCTGCTGACCCCGACCCTGGCGGTCGTCTCCACCACGATCATCATCACCGCCCTGAAGGCGTTCGACATCGTGTACGTCATGACGAACGGCAACTTCGACACCCAGGTGATCGCCAACGCGATGTACCAGGAGCTGTTCCTGAACAGCGACTTCGGCAGGGGGAGCGCCATCGCGATCGTCCTGATGATCGCGATCATCCCGGTCATGGCGCTCAACATCCGCCGCTTCCAGGCGCAGGAGGCCATCCGATGACCAGCATCCCCGCGCCGAGGGTCGCGGCCGGGAGGACCGCCTCCGCGTACTGGAGCCGCCGCCTGGGGAGCCTGCCCACCCACCTCGTCGTCGTCTTCCTGATGCTCGTCTGGCTGATCCCGACCATCGGCCTCTTCGTCAGCTCCTTCCGGCCCTCCCAGGCCGTCCAGTCGTCCGGCTGGTGGACGATCCTCTTCCAGCCCTCGCAGGTGACGCTCCAGAACTACGCGTACGTACTGGCGCAGAGCGGAATCTGGCCCGGCTTCATCAACAGCCTGTTCATTACGATCCCGGCCACGATCATCCCCATCTTCGTGGCCGCGTTTGCGGCCTACGCGTTCGCCTGGATGAGCTTCCCCGGGCGCAACATTCTGTTCGTGGCGATCGTGGGCCTGCTCGTGGTGCCGCTGCAGACCACGTTCATCCCGATCCTGGAGCTCTACGCGTCGATCCGCGTCAACTTCGGACCGATCCAGATCCCCAACGGGCTGAATGGCCAGTTCCTCGCCGTCTGGCTGGCGCACACGGGCTATGGCCTGCCGTTCGCCGTGTACCTGCTGCGCAACTACATGGGCGGCCTGCCGCGAGAGGTGTTCGAGTCGGCGTCGATCGACGGGGCCGGTCCCGTCACCGCCTTCTTCCGGCTGGCGCTCCCCATGAGCGTTCCGGTCATCGCCGCGCTCGCGATCTTCCAGTTCCTGTTCGTGTGGAACGACCTGCTGGTCGCCCTGATCTACATCGGTTTCGCGAACCCGCAGAACGCGCCGCTCACGATCGCCGTGGCGAACCTCGTGGGCAACTTCGGGAACGGCTGGTGGTACCTGGCTGCGGCCGCCTTCATCTCGATGGTGTTGCCGCTGGCCGTGTTCTTCGCGCTGCAGCGCTACTTCGTGCGCGG
>JAJYJR010000571.1 GCA_021789355.1 Chloroflexota bacterium
GACCCCGTGGATCACGGCGGGGTGCGCGTGCCCTCCCTCGATCTTCAGGTCGATCAGGGCGTGGCGACCGGCCGTCCTGCTGAGCGTCTCGAACGCCTTCGCATCGACCTGGATCGCCTGCGAGGCTTCGCCGTGGCCGTACAGGACGGCGGGCAGGATCCCCTCCCGGCGAAGCCTGGCGACGTCCTTGCCGGTCAGCTCGCGCCGGTGCGCGGTCAGTGCAGGTCGGGTCACGGTGGTGTCCTCGTTGTGGCGGGCGGCGGGCCGGGCGGCAGACCGTGGGCCATGCGGCCGAGCGCGGTGGGCGGCGCTCTCCCATCGGGTTCGCGACCAGCGATGGTAGCAGACCGCCCGGGTTGTACGATTCCCGCCGATGAATGCAACGATCCTGATCGTCGAGGACGAGTTTGCCGTCGCGCGCGGAATCGAGTACGCGCTGCAGCAGGAGGGGTATGACGTCCGGATCGCCCGGAGCGGCGAGGAGGGACTCGAGTTCGCCACGCAGCAGGCCCCGGACCTGGTGGTGCTCGACGTGCGGCTTCCGGGGTTCGACGGGTTCGAGGTCCTGCGGCGCCTCCGGGCGTCGGGATCGAAGGCACCGGTACTGTTCCTGACCGCCCGCGACGATGAGGTCGACAGGGTGATCGGCCTGGAGCTGGGCGCGGACGACTACCTGACCAAGCCGTTCAGCCTGCGCGAGCTGATGAGCCGCATCAAGGCGCTCCTGCGACGAGCGTACGGGGATCTCGCCGACGCGACGGGCGGCCGGGTGATCCGGTTCCGCGACCTGGTGATCGACCTGGAGCGCCGGCGGGTATCCCGAGGCGAACGGCGGATCTCGCTGACGGCCACCGAGTTCGAGATCCTGCGCCATCTGGCGTCGCGTCCCGGTCGCGTGTACTCGCGTCGCGAGCTGCTCGAGCTGGTGCGCGACTACGAGTCGTCGCTGGACCAGGACGAGAAGACGATCAACGTCCACGTGAGCCACCTGCGCGAGAAGCTCGAGGACGATCCGTTCGCGCCCGCCTTCATCCTGACGGTGCGGGGTGCCGGCTACGCCTTCGCCGAGCGCTGACGGCTCGGCCCCTGCATCCCGGGAGCACGCCCCCCGGCGCGGGTCCCGCCGGCGGCTGCTCGTCCGGCGGCTGTCCGCCATGCTGCCGCGCTCGTTCCGCGCGCGCCTCGCCCTCGTCATCTCCGCGGTCGTCGCGTTCGCGCTGATCCTGGTCCTCGCGGTCCTGCCCCGGCTCCTCGACTCGTACTTCTCCCAGCAGGAAACCCAGAACCTGCAGGCGCGGGAGGCGGCGGTGGAGCAACTCCTGTACGCGCAGCTGCGCCTGACCACCCGCGGCGGCCTGGTGCCGATCCTGACGCCCACCAGCCCGCTCCAGCTGTCCTCGCCGATGCTCACCGCCCTGACCGGCGTGGACGAGGCGGGCGAGCCCTCGTTCCTGGCGGCACAGGCCCAGCTCGTGGCGCAGGCCGACCTGTCCGTCGAGATCTACGCCGGGCCGCGGGCGACCGGCCAGCCGGTGGCGACGCTCCGGGCCCCGCTCACCGCGTCGCCCGGGCAGGGCCTCACGCGCGAGGCGGGCAGCGTCAGCGACTCGTTCACGATCACGGACAGCTACTGGTCGCAGTTCTCGGGGACCGCGCCGGTACGCGCGGTGGTGGTGACGCTCTCGTCGCCCTACACGCTCCGCGCCGAGACGCTGCAGACGCTGTTCACCGTGCTGATCGCGGTGGCGGTGCTCGCCCTGGTGCTGGCCGTGGTCGTGGCGTTCATCGTCGCCGACCGCCTCACCACGCCCATCCTCAGGCTGACGCGCGCATCGCGGGCGCTCGCCGAGGGCGACTTCTCCGCCCGCGTGGCGGCCGCGCCGAGCGGCGCGCCCGAGGTGAACGAGCTGGCGACCGCGTTCAACCGGATGGCCGACGAACTGGAGCAGTCCATCGAGTACATCCGTCGCGACCGCGACCGCGGCCGCGACTTCCTGGCCGATGTGAGCCACGAGCTGCGGACGCCGATCTCGGCGCTCCGGATGTTCAACGAGCTGCTCCAGGATGGCGCCGCGGACGACCCGGCGACGCGCACCGAGTTCCTGGAGACCAGCCGCGTGCAGATCGAGCGGCTCGACTGGCTGGCCTCGAACCTGCTGGAGCTCTCCAAGCTCGACTCGGGACTGGTCGCGCTCGACCTGCGGCCGGACGACCTGCGGACGGTCGTGGAGAGCGCGATCGAGCAGGCACGGCCCAGCGCCGAGCGCAAGGGCGTGGCACTGCTGGCCGAGCTGCCGCCCGAGCCGCTGCGGTTCCCGCATGATCCGCCGCGCCTCGGCCAGGTCCTGGGCAACCTGGTGGGAAACGCGGTCAAGTTCACGCCGGCCGGGGGACGCGTGACGGTCACGCTGTCGCGCACCCGAGAGGGCGTCCGGATCACCGTGCGGGACACCGGGATCGGGATCGACACGGACGAGCTCCCGCACGTGTTCGAACGGTTCTACCGCGGCTCGCGGGCCAACGAGGTCCGTGCATCCGGGTCGGGCCTGGGGCTCGCGATCGCCCGTTCCATCGTCGAGATGCACGGGGGCCGCATCAGCATCGCCAGCCGGGTAGGGCAGGGCACGCAGGTCGACGTCCACCTGCCGCGCCGCCCGCAGCCGACCGAGGTGATGGAATCTTCACCCCCACCAGCGTTGCCCGTGAACACGACCGTGTCACAGTGACGAGGAAACCCGAGAACCGGCAGAGGATCGGGCCGGTCGTACTGTCTCCCTGAAACCGATCCGAGGCCACGCCGACATGACCGAACCGCGACCAGACGACACGATCTCGTACTACAGCCCGACCCCGGAGCCTCGGCCAACGTGGTCGCAGGAGGCGTGGAACGCCGCTGCCACCCCCAGCCAGTGGATCGAGCCGTATCCGCAGCAGCCCACCCCGCAGCCGGCCCCCGCGCGGACGTCGGGCGTCGCGCTGGTGGTGATCGCCGCGCTGATCTCGGCCACGCTCGCGTCGGCAGGGACGTACGCAGCGCTCGACATGTCCGGGACGCTCAACCACCCCGCTCCCGTGACCGCGGCGAACGCGGCCCCGGCGTCGACGGGATCCCCGGCCCAGCCGGTCGTGGTCGACGAGCAGTCGGCGATCGTGAAGGCCGCGCAGACCGTCAGCCCTGCGGTTGTGACCATCACCACGCAGCAGCAGGCGAGCGCGCTCGATCCGTTCTCACTGCCGGCGACAGGCGTGGGCTCGGGCATCATCTACAACTCGACTGGGTGGATCGTCACCAACCACCACGTGGTCGCCGGCGCGACCAACAACCAGGTGCAGGTGCAGCTCAAGGACGGCCGCTCCTTCACCGGGACGGTGTACGGCCTCGACACGCTGACCGACCTGGCGATCGTGAAGATCTCGGGCTCCAACCTGCCGGCCGCGCCCATCGGCGACTCCGGGTCGCTGCAGCCGGGCCAGCTCGCCATCGCGATCGGCAGCCCGCTCGGCACGTTCACCAACAGCGTGACGTCGGGGATCATCAGCGCGCTCGGCCGCCAGATCCAGGTCACCGACGATCAGACCGGACAGCCGGTCACACTCCACAACCTGATCCAGACCGACGCCGCGATCAACCCCGGCAACTCCGGCGGCGCGCTCGTGGACGCGTCCGGGCAGGTCATCGGCATCAACACCGCGACCGCGACCACCGCCCAGGGTATCGGCTTCGCCATCCCGATCAACATCGCTCGGCCGATCATGGCGCAGGCGGTGGCCGGCCAGCCGCTGACCCGCCCGTGGATCGGGATCCACTTCACCTCGCTCGATCCCCAGGCGCAGCAGCAGCTCAAGACGCCGATCGACTACGGCGCGTTCATCGGCCCCGCCGACGCCACCTCCGGTCAGCCGCTGGTGGAGCCTGGCAGCCCGGCCGCCACTGCGGGCCTGAAGGCGGGCGACATCATCACCGCGCTCGACGGCCAGCGTGTGGACGTGGCGCACCCGCTCGACATGCTCCTCGTGACGCACTCGCCGGGCCAGACGGTCGAGCTGCAGGTGCTGCGCAACGGCCAGCAGCTCACGTTGAAGGTCACGCTGGGAACGCGCCCGGCGAGCGCCGCGGAGCAGTAGACCGGCCGGTCACTCGAGGGACGGTCAGTGCTCGGGGCGAGGCGGTCGGGGTCAACGCTCGGGGTCAGCGATCGGGGCGAGGCGGTCGGGGCGAGGCGGTCGGGGCGAGCGCACGGGCGCCTTTCCGGCGGTCGGGGCGAGCGCACGGGGCGAGCGCACGGGCGCCTTCCCGGCGTTCGGGCGGCGGTCGGAGGGCGGTCGGGGCGAGCGCACGGGGCGAGCGCTCGGGCGCCTTCCCGGCGTTCGGGCGGCGGTCGGGCCGGCGGCC
>JAJYJR010000572.1 GCA_021789355.1 Chloroflexota bacterium
CGCCGTTGACGCCCTCGCAGCCGCACAGCGCGATCAGCGAGAGGAACGCGCGATAGATCTGGTCGGAGTGGTACCAGTGGTTGGTACCGGCCCCCATGGCGATCATCGAGCGGCCCTTGGTCAGCTCCGCGTTGCGGGCGAACTCGCGCGCGACACGGATCACGCTCGCCGCGGGGACCGAGGTGATCGGCTCCTGCCAGGCCGGGCTGTAGGGCTGCGCCGGGTCGTCGTACCCCGCCGGCCAGTCGCCCGGGAGCCCCTCTCGGGCGACGCCGTATTGGGCCAGCAGCAGGTCGAAGACGGTGGTCACCAGCCACCCGCTGACCCGCATCGCGGGCACCCCACGGCGCATCGTCGAACCGCCCTCGGTGGGGCCCTCGTCGAAGCGGGGCAGGTCGACTGCCACCGGCTGTGCGTCGGGGCGTCCGAGCAGCGTCAACGCCGGCCGGATCGCGCCGAGGTCGAGGTTCCAGCGGCCCTCACCCTCTTCGCCGTGCCGGAAGCCGATGGAGCCGTTGGGCACGGCGGGCGCGCCGTTCGTCTCGTCGAGCAGGACCGTCTTCCACTCGGCATGCTCGCTCGCCGCGGACAGCTCGTCCGGCAGGTCCGCGGCGTGGAGGAACCGATCCCCGGTGTAGACGCCGGGGGCACGCTCCCGGAGCGTGACGAGGAAGGGCAGGTCGGTGAAGCGCCGCGCGTAGTCCTCGAAGTACGGCACCTGGCGCTCGACGTAGAACTCGCGCAGGATGACGTGGCCCATGGCCATCGCCAGCGCCCCATCGGTGCCCGGCTGCGCGGCCAGCCAGTCGTCGGCGAACTTGGTGTGGTCCGAGTAGTCGGGCGAGACAACGACGACCTTCTGACCCCGGTAGCGGGCCTCGACCATGAAGTGCGCATCGGGGGTCCGCGTGATGGGCAGGTTGGTGCCCCAGATGATCAGGTAGGCGGCGTTCCACCAGTCGCCCGACTCGGGCACGTCGGTCTGGTCGCCGAAGACCTGCGGCGAGGCCGGCGGCAGGTCCGCGTACCAGTCGTAGAAGGAGAGGATCACCCCGCCGATCAGCGACAGGAAGCGGGTGCCCGCCGTGTACGAGACCATGGACATGGCCGGGATGGGCGAGAAGCCGACCACCCGGTCGGGGCCATATCGCCTGATCGTGTAGACGTGGGCGGCCGCGATCAGCTCGGCCACCTCGTCCCAGGAGGCGCGCTCGAATCCACCCTTGCCGCGGTGGCGCTTGTAGGTCTGCGCGCGCGCCGGATCCTCCACGATCGAGCCCCATGCCTCGACCGGATCGGGGTACTTCACGCGCGCATGGCGCCACAGGTCGAGCAGCGAGCCGCGAACGTACGGATACTTCACCCGCAGCGGGGAGTAGGTGTACCAGGAGAACGAGGCGCCGCGCGGGCAGCCGCGCGGCTCGTACTCGGGCATGTCCGGCCCGACCGACGGGTAGTCGACCGCCTGCGTTTCCCAGGTGATGAAGCCGTCCTTGACGTACACCATCCAGGAGCAGGAGCCCGTGCAGTTCACGCCGTGCGTGGAGCGCACGACCTTGTCGTGCTGCCAGCGCTCCCGGTAGAAGGACTCCCAGTCGCGTCCACCGCGCGTGAGGAGGCTCCAGCCCTCGGCGGAGAGGGTGCCCCGCTTGAAATACCGATGGGCGCGGGCGAGCAGGCGGTCCAGCCCGGCCGGGGTTATCGCCTCGGTCGGCGTGTCCATGCGCGAAGGTTCCGACTCGCGCGGCATCGACACCGATGCTACCTGATCAGGTGGCCCATGCTTCAGCCCCTGGCTCATCGCGTGGTGCCTCGATCGAGAGTCGATCGACCGGGGCTTGGTCGCGTCCAGACGGGGGGACGTCCGCGCGGCCAGCCACCACGACATCGGCGCGGCCGCCGCCTGGACCAGCCCCGCCCATCCGGATCGCCGAGACCGCCCGCACCACGTCAGCGCTTCCCTTCAGTGAACATGCTCGACGCCTTCCCGACACGTCAAGTCTCCCCTATATAGCAGCGCGTTAGTAGATGTTTGTCTCGAACTCACTCGGGGCGGTAGGGCCGGATGGCACGCACGGCCCCGTAGTCCGGATGAGCCTCCCAGGGCAAGCTGGTCGGGCCTGGCTGCTGGCGTGTATGCGCCGACGGGACGCCGAACATCTGCACAGGAGGCTTCGCACGCGGATCTGCACGCCTGTTTGGCGCTGGTCGACGAGGTTGGTCGAGCGGCCGGAGCGCGGATGACCGAAAGCCCATCGAGCGAGGAGACCGTCACTGTCCTTGACCTGACACGGGCTGTGGCACACGGCGTTGAACGCAAGGCGGCGCCGCTGGTGTCCTTCGCTACCGGACGCGCCTTGGCCGAGCTGAGCGCGAGTGATCGCATCGCGTTGATACGCCAGATCACGGCCCGCCTTGACGCCGCCGAGGCGACAGTCGCCGATTAGGCTGCGCGAGCGTCGACGCCTCCTCGTGCGCTGGAGCTTCGCGAAGTCCTCAGCGACGGGGCCGGAGGTTCGGAGGGACCGTGCGGCGCTGCGGCAGATACCGTCGGGGATCGGCCGCGCCAATCAGGAGTGAGTGTGCGGCTCACCGGACCGCGCACCGTCGTAGGCCAGGCGACCCATCTGATCGCGCCGGAGCCCGGGATGACGGCGGTGCGGCTGGCCGGGACTGCGCTCGATCAGATGCCGCACCGCGAACCCGTCGAGCACCAGGGCGTCCGCAATGAGTCGTCGGTGACAGCGCCACCACAGCGTTTCTGCGCACATGAGCGCCAGGCGCTGTCCGGCTGCGATCTCCGCCTCCAGCTCGGCCAGCGCGACCTGGAACGCCCCGCTCCCCATGTAGGCGGCATAGGCGCGGAAGGCGGCGTTCCTCCAAACTGGTTCACGGGCCGCCGCGCCTGATGGGCGCCGGCCGCCGAGCGCCCCGCCACGCCAATCGTATGCGAGCCCCAGCGCCGGAAACTCCGCGGCCAGTCGCTCACGCGCGAACTGGGGATTGTGCCGGGACGAGGGGAAGCGGCGTACGTCGATCACGCCATGCACGTCGACGGCTCGCAGCAGTGCCGCCAGCTCGGCGGTCGTCCGGGTGCCGTGGCCCACGGTCCAAGCCAGCGAGCGGGCGGCACGGGTCTCTGCGCCCTCGTCGGCGACGGCGCCCGGTCGCGCCGGCGCTTCCGGTCCTGCCCACTCGCGCGAGCCGCGCACAGAAGTCACGGCGCCCCATCCGTCGCGCCGACATGATGGACCACCAGAACAGGTTGCCGGCTATCGAGCGGCATGGAGGTATCCGCGATGAAGAAGATCCTGCTCGCCTTCGACGGCAGCGCGGCCGCCCGGAAGGCGCTGGAAACCACGGCTGAGCTGGCCGGGTGGTCGGGCGCGGCGGTTTCCGTGCTGGGAGTGGTGCCGCCCGCGATCTCGGGCACCGAGTGGCCCGAAGCGCTCAGCGGCTGGGATGCCTCCGACGCCTTCGCTGACACCCTCGACGCGGCACGGCGCTACCTGGCCGAGCGCGGCGTCAGAGCCGAGGCCCTGGAGGTGGCCGGGGATCCGGCCCACACCATCGAGCAGCTCGCTGACAGCAGCGGGTGCGACACGATCGTGGTCGGCTCGCGGGGGCATGGGACCGTGCGGCGCCTGCTCGAGGGCAGTGTCTCGTCCCACGTCGCCACCCATGCCCATGAGACCGTGCTCGTGGTGCGGTAGACCGCGTTGCGCTGGAAGCTGGGCGGGGGCCCGAAACACGTCTCCAGCATGCGATGCAAGCGTCAGCGAGTCCAGTGGACGGCGGGTTCCTCGGGGCGGGTCGCGCCGGCTTCCGTCGGGTCGCCGACCGATGCGCGGCGTGGCGCGCCGTATGGTCGGGTACTGGCGCGACTGGTCGGATTCCTGCGCACGCTCGACGTGCGCCTCCGGCCTCGATGAGCGAGGGCAGGGTGGGCTGGACGGGCGAGAACGGGTCGAGCGGCCCCCAGCAGCACGCCGCGCACCGCGGCCGGTCTCGGGGGCGCACCTGGTCGCGCACCGTGCGTACCTCGCAACCTGCGCCGGCCGTGCTGCCGCGCGTGGTGGTGGTCGGTGCGGGGTTCGCGGGCCTCACGGCCGTCAAGGGCCTGCGGGGCCAGTCGGTCCAGGTTCTGCTGGTCGACCAGCACAACTACCACCTCTTCACGCCGCTGCTCTACCAGGTCGCCTCGTCGCTGCTCGACCCCTCGGAGATCGCGCACCCCGTCCGGGCGATTCTGCGCGGGGCGCGGAATGTCCACGCACGGCTCGGCCAGGTCCGCTCGGTCGACCTCGCGGCACGTCAGGTGGTGGTGGACGACGCCCGCATCGGGTACGACTACCTCGTGCTGGCCGCCGGCTCGATCAACG
>JAJYJR010000573.1 GCA_021789355.1 Chloroflexota bacterium
GGCAGTCGTCGGATCGACGTCCGCGGGCCGGCCGCCGAGGTGCGCCATCGCACCCGGGACCTTCTGCAGGACGTAGGAGAAGTCCTCGGCGCCCATGACGGGCGCATCCGGGACCACCACGTCGTCGGATCCGACCAGGTCGGTCGCCACCGTCCGCACCAGCTCCGCGAAGCCCGCGTCGTTCACGGTGACCGGATAGCCCTGCTCGATCTCGAGCTCGACCGACGCGCCGTGGGCGGACGCGATCCCTTCCGCCACGCGCCGGATGCCGTCCTTGAGCCGCGCCCGCGTCTCCTCCGACAGGGTTCGCAGCGTGCCCTCGAGGAGCGCCACCTCGGGGATGATGTTGTCGCGGGTGCCGGCGGTCACGTGCGCGATCGTGATGACCGCGGGGTCGAACACGCTGACGGTCCGCGTCACCAGCAGCTGCAGCGCGAGCACGATCTCCGCCGCGACCGGGACGGGGTCGAGCGCCTCGTGCGGCGCGGAGGCATGTCCGCCTCGGCCGCGCACCGTCATACGGATCGTGTCGGCGGCCGCATAGGTCGGGCCGGGCCGGATCGCGACCACGCCGCTGCGGTGCTCGTTGGTGATGTGGATCGCGAAGGCCGCCTTCACCGGCGTCGGTGCCCCGTCAAGCAGCCCCTCCTCGAGCATGTAGCGCGCGCCGTGCCAGCCCTCCTCGCCCGGTTGGAACATCAGCAGCACGTTGCCGGCCAGCTCGTCGCGCCGCTCAAGCAGCAGCTTTGCCGCTCCCAGCAGCATCGCGACGTGCGTGTCGTGCCCGCACGCGTGCATCGTGTCGCCCGTCTCCGACGCGAACTCGAGCCCGGTGTCCTCGTGGAGCGGGAGCCCGTCCATGTCGCCGCGCAGCAGGATGGTCGGGCCCGGGGTCCCGTCCCGGCGCCGCTTGCCGCCCTCGATGACGGCGATCACGGAGCTGACTGAGCGGCCCATCCTGGCCTCGAGCCCCATCTGCTCGAGTTCGCGGACGATCACGGCCTGGGTCTCGGGCAACTCGAGGCCGACCTCGGGGCGCCGGTGGAGTGTGCGCCGCGTCTCGATCAGGTCGGGATGCGGGAATGGCAGATCAGCCAGGAGGAACTTCGTCATCTCTCCATTCTGTGCGCACGACGTCCGTCCCGCACGGCTGACAGTCGTACCGTGCCGTCTGCCACGGGGCGGGTGTCGCTGGACGCCCAGCAGACAAGACACCTTCCTTCCCGATGGCGACGGAGGGCGCCGTTGGTGCACTCCCGTCCAGTTCGCAGCCGGACTGCCTCCACCGTGGACGACTCTGGTTTGGGACGTACCGACCTTCGTCGAGGCGCCATGGGGACGGTAGGCGAACTTGGTCCACGATGATCGGCGCGTGTGTCGCCGCAGCCGACGAATACGACTCGCCACACCGACGAGCAGCTCATCACTCGGGGCCACGGCATGCCGGCACGTGTGCCTTCGTGCCGGGCGGTCCGAGACTCTGTAAGTTGGCTGGGAAGGTCCAGTGGATAGCGTGCCCGCTGACGGTGGGTCCGCTCCGCACGTCGCGATACATCTACGAGGGGATATCGGATGGGAGCCGCACCGAGTCTGGGACAACCCAGAGGATGCCCGGGCGGTCGAAGTCGCTCAGGGCAGAGCCTGGTTGAGTTTGCATTGGTGCTACCGGTTGTAATGGCCATCCTAGGGGGAATGGTCCAGTTTGGCATGATCTTCTGGGGCCAGATCACGCTCACCCAGGTCGTGCGCGACACGGGTCGGTGGGCTTCCACCCAGCAGCAGTGCTCCAATGCCGCAGCCGTCCAGTCGGAGGGCGACGCGATCGCACTGACATCATCGTTGTTCGGTTACGCAAGCGGCGAGTTCAAGGCGACTGGCACGTCACCGATGGCCGTGGCCTGGGCGGACGTGACTCCGGTCCCACCTGGCCCGCAACCCAGCGATGCCTGCCCACCTCCTGACAACTCACAGGTGTGGCAGGTAACCGTCACCGGCACTCACACCGTTCCGGTCTTCTTTCCCGGCATGCAGTACCTGCCCGGCTTCACCAACAACAAGGTGACTCTATCGAGTCAGGCCGTATTCAGGATGGAGCCTGCACCGTGAAGCGCCGAATGCAGGGGGGTCAGGCCCTTCCGCTCGTTGTGGGCGGCATGTTGGGTCTGCTCGGCCTTTCAGCACTCGTCATTGACCTGGGAACGGTGTATGCGGTTCAGAGGACCGAGCGGGCGGCAGCGGATGCCGCTGCCCTCGCCGGCGCACAGGACTTGCAGATCCCGAAGTCGCGCGTCCTCGACACCGCGCACCAGGTTCGCGCCGTGCAGGACGCCCTCGCCAACCTCGTGACCCGTTTTGGGGCCGTCGGGACTACTCCCGCTCCAGGGGGCAACTGTGTCGCAACCGCGGGCGCGAGCACGACAGATGGCTCATCAGTCGCGGACTGCGAGCTCCTCGGGACTCCGTACTGGGTGACAGTCAAGACGCCCTCGCCAAGCGCGGTCAACGTGGATCCGATGCATGCCGTTCAGGTCACCGTACGGCAGCCCGACGTCAGCTTGACGATCGCACGCCTGTTCGGCCAACACGACTGGAACGTGGGGATCACCTCCGTCGCGGGTCTGACCTTCTCCGGACAGTACGCCCTTGTCACGCTGAGGCCGCCGAACATCCTACCTAGCCTGCTCGATCAGAACAAGGACGACGTGAACCTGGCCGGCTCGAACACGAAGATTGTGATCCCAAAGGGCGACGTTGGCACCAACTCGTACGTCGTGACCAATTCCGCGAGCTACATCCAGCTGGCCCAAGACTACCGAATTATCCATTACGACAATATCACGCCGGATGCTTGGAATCAGATCGATGGGTTGCCTCAGGGACGCCACGTGAACCGGTTCATTCCGGACCCCAATTATCGCTATCCCTCCGGGATAAGCGCCACTTCACCCGACCTGAACGGCTATGCCCAATGGCCGACGCAGAGTGCGGGGGCCCTGTCCTCGTGCCCTGCCGGCGTGCCATCGGCCGCCTGGAAAGCTGCCTTGTCCGGTGTTTCCACTTGGACGTGTTACCAGCCAGGTGTGTACACCGATAATCATCCCTTCAAGGTCGGCACGGGACAGGGCGCCTACCTTATGCCGGGCGTGTACTGGTTCCAAGCCGGCCTCACCGTCGGCGGGACATTGGCAGGTGGCTTGGCAAGTGCAGCGCAAGGAGTTGATCTGTACTTCCAGGAGAGCGGCACTAACACGCTCTCAGCACTCAATACCGAGAATCTTGTGCTCAACATGGGGGACCATGGATGTACCGCGGAACCCAATTGCGTGCAACCTGCGACCGACGCATCAGGCACCGCCATGGTGACGGCCAGTGGGTTCGTCCTCACCATTGAGGTGCAGCGAGACCCGTCGTGCTTTGATGGCACGACGCCGCGGATCTGCAGCGATAACCAGAACACCACCGTCAACATAGGCGGGAACGGAGTCTTCGAGGTCGCAGGCGTGATCTATGGCCCGAGTGACAAGATGCAGATCAACTCGAACTCAACGACCCAAACCGGAGAACTCGGCCAGATCTACGCATGGACGGTGAAATACAGCGGTGGCCCGCTGCTCTCGCAGACCTATCCCGGCGGGATCGACAATGGCGTCCTCGCTCTCGATGCCGCCTGCTCAGGGGTGGGGTCGACCTGTAACCCTTGACCAACCCCCGCGGCCAGATCACAGAGGAGAAACTCGCATGGCTGCTGGCCCGCGAACAGCGCGACCTGGCGGACGGCCCGAAGCCAAGCCGCTGCACTCACGACTCGACTGGCCTTGGCGAGCGTCGCGAGGTGTTCGGCGTTGAAGGAATTTCGCAGCAATCCTCCTCTCATGAGCAGTTAACCCCCGCCGGATGACCCGCTAACCTCGATCCCCTACCGTCCAGTCACGAGGAGGACAGGCGTGGGGACCGGTAGGAAGCGCTCCGACATGCCCGACCAGCGCTCACGTTCGGCTTCGGCGACGCTGTGGGACGCCGTCGATGAGCCCGGTCCAACCTCCCCCATCGATCGCACCTCTCCCGCGAACCCCCCTCGCGCCAGCCCCTCCCCCTGATCCGGCGCGCGGCACAGACCCGCGCCAGGCACAACCCACCGACGCACTGGACTGACGTCGCGAGGGAGCGACGTCGCACCGGGGGAGCCAGATGCACAGCGTCCTGCGGCGCACGGCCACCGGCTTGGTGGCCGCCAGCCTCGCCATCGGAACCCTCCTCACCGCGGCCCTGCCGGCCGCGACCGCCCACGGACAGCCTGCCGCCGAGGGCAACGCGTCGACGAGCGGCTGCGCGCTGCCCAACAGCAGCGTCAAGCACGTCATCGAGATCCAGTTCGACAACG
>JAJYJR010000574.1 GCA_021789355.1 Chloroflexota bacterium
AGGGCTTTCGTAAAGCTCAGGTCCTCGGTTCGAGTCCGAGAGGCGGCTCCACTCACGCGCTCGACCGCCCCACGGGGCCATCCGCGGTCCCCATCGCCTGCCCCCTCTCCATCGCCTGCCCCCTCTTCGGCCTGCGCGCGCGACCCCAGATGCTCAACCGCTCGGCGGCGGCGCGATCCTCTTCCGTCGCGACCCCGGCGGGGGGGCGCCAGGTGGTCGAGCGATCGCCGCGCCCCGGGCTGGCATGAGCCCAACCTCGTGTCGTTCAGGTTCAGGCTGAGCATCGCTCGAACCGTGCGCAATGCCCCCGGGTCGCCCGCTCGACCCGCCCCGCCTCCTGGCGCGGTGCGTTGCCCGGGGAGCAGGCGAGAGTAGGCGACGAGGCTTCACGGGAGCTTACCGGGCGTGGGAGCGTCATCCAGAGCCCATCAGGTCCGCGTACGATCAGCCGGATCCACCCGATCACGCCCCGCTGGAGGCCGGCATGGCGCAGCACCAGCCGCGGCAGACGGTCGTCCTGCCCGACGATCCGGCCTGCGAATCGCGCATGTCAGCCGGCCTGGGTCGCTGCTCCCGCCGGTTCCGGGCGCCCGAACAGGTAGCCCTGGCCGAACTCCACGCCGAGCTGCGCGAGCGTGGCGGCCTCCAGTTCGGTCTCGATCCCCTCGGCTACCAGGCGGCAACCGGCGCTGCGCGCGAACTGGCGCATCGCCACGACGAGCGCCTGGCGCCCGAGGTTCGCGTTGACGCCACGCACGAGGTTGATGTCGAGCTTCACGAAGTCGGGGCGCAGTTCGACGATGTGCCCGAAGTTGGCCGCGCCGGCCCCCGCGTCGTCGACCGCCAGGCGCAGGTCGTGTCCCAGGCTCGCGAATGCCTCCCTGAGCGCCGTGTAGTCGGCCACCTGCTCGTGCTCGGTCACCTCGAGGACGAGTGGGCGGCCCGGGGCGCGGAGGACTTCGCGAACGCGGTCCGGGTGCAGTAGCAGTCGCGGCGAGATGTTGAGATCGAGCCAGCGTCCGGCAGGCAGCCCGTCGGCCTGTTCGATCGCCGCCCGCAGCGTGGCGAGCTCGAGATCGGCCCCGAGCCCGACCGACCATGCGTCCTGAAAGCACAGGTCGGGTCGCTGGCCCGAGTCGAAGCGGGTGAGCGCCTCGTAGCCGACCGGCTCCCGTGAACCGAGATCGACGATGGGCTGGAAGACCGGGTGGAAGGCCTGGTTCGCGACCACCTGCTCGATGTCCCGGCGCCGTTCGGCCTCCTCGCGCCGGGCATGCAACCGCTCGGCGAGCAGCGCGCTCGACGTCGCGCCGAACGCCACCACGGCGGGCATCTTCCCGACCAGGGTGCGGGCGAACTGCCGGTCACGAGTGCCGATGATGAGCATCCCTTCCACGTGCCCGCCGTGGGCGATGGGTCCGGCGGCGATGCCCACCATCCCCATCTCGCGCAACTCCCGGCTCCACCCGCCGGCGCCGGCAATCTCGCGGACGAACTGCGCCCATGGACCGTGCGCGGCCCGCTCGTGGAGATACCGCGCGGTGACGGCGGGAAGCCGGCGCCCCGCTCGAGGGGGCGCCCCGGCGGGCACATGGCTCGCCAGGATCACGAGCTCCTCCTCGCCCACGAACGCGCCGACTCCGGTGAAGTCGATCCCGGGCAAGGTGGCCAGCTGCCGGCAGATCGTGTCCGCGCTCTGCTCGAGCGTGGCGTCCGTCGGTATCCCGTGGATCGCCTCGGACAGGGCCGCCCGGAGTCGGACCTCGAAGAGTTGCTCGGCCCGCGCGGCGCGGTAGTGCGTGACGTCCTCGAAGGAGGACACCACGCCGCGCCGGCCGTCACCGGTGCGCAGGGGATCGCTGTGGAGCGCGATCCAGCGCGTCCCGGATGCGCGGCTCAGGCCCATCAGCACGTTCCGCCGGGCCCGGCCGGTCCGGAGCGTCGCGGCTGCCGGCTGGTCAGCGGGCCCCATGGGCGTGCCGTCCTCGTGGATCGTCTCCGAAGGCCAGCGCCAGGCGGCGGGTCCGGATCCCGCTCGCCAGCCCAGGATGGCGCGGGCCGCCGGGTTGGCCGCCATGACCGTCCCGTTCTCGTCCTGCGCGACGACACCCTCGGCAAGCGCATCCACCACGGTCCGATAGCGTTCCTCGGACTGGCGGATCGCCACGACCGCTCGCTCGTGCGCCGCCTGCGTCCGCCGGGCGGTGATCCCGTAGGCGAGGTCGCCCGCCATCTCGCCGAGCAGATCGAGCTCGGCTGCGCTGAAGGCGTCGCGGTCGGCCGCATAGACGCAGAACACGCCGAAGGGGAGCTCGCCCGCCGCGAGCGGCAGCGCCGCGAGCGGCAGCGCCGCGGAGGAGGCGAAGCCGCGCCGTTGCGCCTCATGCAGCCAGGGTTCAAAGCGAGGATCGTCGGGATCCCGGAGCACGTCTGCGCGTGCGGTACGGATGGCCGTCCCGGCCGGGCCGCGCCCGCGCGGCACGTCGGCCCAGACGATGCGCGCGGCCTCCAGGTATCCGGCATCGCGACCTGCCGATGCCATGACCTGGACCGTCCGCTCCGGGTCATCCACGGCGTATCCGACCCAGGCAAGCCGGTAGCCGGCCACCTCCACTGCGATGCGGCACGCCTCGTACAGGAGCGTCTGCTCGTCCGAGGCGCGCACGAGCGCGCGATTGAGCGTGCTCAACGCCCGCAGCGCCCGTTCGGCAGCCTGGCGTGCCTGGGCCTCAGCCCGCTGGGCGGTCATGTCGCGGCTGACCGAGACGCCGCCCGCCACCCGGCCGTCGACCAGGAGGGGGTTCACGGTGGACTCGATCCACAGCTCCCTCCCGTCGCGGAGGCGGACGGAGCCCTCGCCCCGCCAGGCCCGCCCCGCCGCGATGGCCGCCAGGAGGTCACCCTCCTGCTCGGAGCCCGCCATGTGGAACGGGAGCAGCTCGCCAAACGGCCGGCCCGTCGCCTCTTCGGGCGAGAGCCCGAACAGCCGCTCGGCCGAACGGGCCCAGAACGTGATCCGGTTCTCGAGGTCGGTCGCGAAGACGCCGTCACGGACATGCTCGAGGACCAGCGCCGGAACGTCAGCGGGACGCAATGACGGTTGCCTCTTGGGTGGGACGCCGAATTGGGAATGATACGGCAGCGCCACCATCCTCCTGGCACCGCCGGCTGGTCCATAGCTCAACGGTCATGCCGCCAGGCAGGACGCAAGGCTGGTCGACCGTCCGGTCCCGCGACGGAGGGATCGACCAGCCGACGAGCAGCCAGCTCTCAGCGTGCTCCCAGCAGCAGATCCAGTGCGGCGGCGGCATCCGCCTCCGGGAGCTCGTCGCCGGCAACGAACGTGCGGACCCTGGCCGGGCCACGCGATCCCGATCCCCGCCCGCCCAGAACGTGCCGGAGGTGACGAGCATGAAACCGACGCGCCGGCTCCCCGTACGCGCGGCGGGCCGTCCCCGAGTCGCTGCACGCTCGGGCACCGCC
Source organism: Chloroflexota bacterium (assembly GCA_021789355.1). Next base: position 3,484 of record JAJYJR010000574.1, read on the forward strand.
GACCGCGCTCGCGGCACCTGAGGTCCGCGCGGCCTGATCCCCGGGGCAGGCGGACTCACTCTGGCGAGAGCGCCACCCCTGGCCGGTGAGGATGCGCCTCGTCTATCCCGCGAGCGCGTCGCGGATCAGCGCCTGGGCCGCCTCCACGAGCCGCAGCAGGTGCTCCTCGCCGCGGAAGCTCTCCGCGTAGAGCTTGTAGACGCTCTCGGTCCCGGAGGGCCGGGCGGCGAACCAGCCGTGCTCGGTGGTCACCTTGAGCCCGCCGATCGGGGCGCCGTTACCGGGCGCCTCCGTCAGCACGTCCGTGATCGGCTCGCCCGCGAGCTCGGTGGCCCGCACCTGCGCGGCCGACAGGGACCGCAGGATGTCCTTCTCGGCCGGGGTCGCCGGCGCGTCGATGCGCCGGTAGGCGGGGTCACCGAAGCGCTCCGTGAGGGCGCGGTAGAGCTCGCCCGGGTCGCGGCCCGTGCGCGCGGTGATCTCGGCTGCGAGCAGGCAGGGGATGATGCCGTCCTTGTCGGTGGTCCAGACCGTGCCGTCCCGCCGCAGGAACGAGGCGCCCGCGCTCTCCTCGCCGCCGAAACCCAGCGAGCCGTCCAGCAGGCCGTTCACGAACCACTTGAACCCGACGGGCACCTCCACCAGCCGGCGCCCCAGCGAGGCGGTCACCCGGTCGATCATCGCGCTGCTCACCAGCGTCTTGCCGACCGCGGTCTCGGCCGGCCAGGCGCGCCCGGTGCCGAACAGGTAGCTGACCGCCACCGCGAGGTAGTGGTTGGGATTGAGCAGCCCCGCACCTCGTGTCACGATCCCGTGCCGGTCGGCGTCGGTGTCGGCGGCGAAGGCGACGTCGAAGCGGTCGCGCAGGCCGAGCAGGCCGGCCATCGCGTAGGGCGA
>JAJYJR010000575.1 GCA_021789355.1 Chloroflexota bacterium
CCGACTTGCTGGCCTCGGCTGCGACCCTGACGATCGCGTCGCTGGAACTGATCGCGGCGGGAGCCGTGGCCGCCGCGCTCGTGGAGGCGAGCCGGGCGACCGGCGCGCTCGCCGACGGCGGCGGTGCGGTCAGCGCGACCACGGCGTAGGTACCACCGGACGAGAGCACCGCCGACAGGACGGCTGCGGCAAGGATGGCGCGTGCCGGTACCTGCCGCTTCCTGGGCGGCGCGGCGGGCGCGGGAGTTGGGGTGTGGGGGGCGGCGGTCTGCTGGCCTGGATCCGCAGGCTGCCATACCGGCTGGACAGGCTCGGCGGGTGCGGCCTGCTCGGAGGTCTGCTGGGCCGGCTCAGTCGGCTGCCAGGTCGGCGCAACCGGGTCGCCGTGGAGGGTCGGGGTGGTCTGGGCGGCCGCCATGCCGCCCTCGAAGGAAACGGACCCGGCTGCACCCGAGGGTGTTGCCGGGATCGTGGTGGAGGCCTCGGTCGGGAGGCTCGTCTCGTCTTCTGCCATGGTCATGGCTCCCACTGCTGGGCGATCAATCGAAGCTCCTCATCCCTGCCGCAAGGTGTACAGCCCCATCCTGAACTGATCCTGAAAGCGGAACCGGCGAGAAACCCAGGTGGCGAGCACCCGAGGAGGTGCGCTCAGCGATCGAGCAGCGGGTCGACTGCCGCGGTCCAGAGCACTTGCTCGTCGGCGGTGATCGCGAAGGCACCGTACCCGGGATGCGACGCGACCCACGGCAGTCCGTCCGGGCCCATGGCAAACGCGGCCGTGGCGTAGGCGTCCGCGTAGGTCAGGCTCGGCCCGATCACGGAGACGCCCAGGAAGTCGCGCGGCGGGCGGCCGGTGTGCGGGTCCACGATATGTTCGCCCCGCTCGTACGCGCCGGAGGTCGCGATCGCCGCATCGCGCAGCAGCACGACGGCAGCGAGGCGATCGGGCCGGCGGGGATGCCGGATACCCACGCGCCAGGGCTCGCCGGGGCCCACCCCACCGCGGACCACGATGTCGCCACCCGCGTTGATCGCGAAGCGGCGCGCCCCTGCCTCGGCGATCATCCACGCCGCCTCCTCGACCGCCCATCCCTTGACCACGCCGGTCGGGTCGGGCCCCTCATCTGCCCGATGTCCACGGGCGTCGAAGAACCCACCGCTGGTGCGATGGAGGTCGTCGCAGAGCGCCAGCACGTGACGGACGTCGGCGCTGCACTCGCGTTCGCCGATCTCGCCGCGGCGAAGCCGGCTGATCTCGCTGTCCGGCCTGTAGGTGCTGAATCGGGCATCGACCGCGTGGAGGTGGGAGAACGCCGCGTCCAGGTCGCCCGGCACGAGGTCGCCTTCCCGCACATCCACGGTGATCGCCGTGCCCATGATGTGCTCGACCCGCCGGAACTCGCCCGGGGCCGGAACGGAACTCGGGACGGGCGGCGCGGCCGCCGGCGTCATGCGACCGCCTGGTCGAGTGCGCCCTGGAGGGACTGCGCGTAGGCCTCGCTGGTGTAGGTCGCGCCCGATACGAGGTTGATCTGGGCGCTCTGCGCCTGCAGCGCCTCCTGGCGCAGTATCGGCGCGGCGTACTGGCCGATCTGCTGCGACAACATGTGCGCGGTCGGCAGCTGGAGTGGCTGCACGTCGACGATCTTCCCGCCCTGGACGGTCACCTGCACCTGGACGCTGCCGAACGGGATCTGGACGGCGGGCCCGCTGTACCGTCCGCTCTTCAGCGCGGTCCCCTGGGCCTGCGGGGTCGCCTGCGCTTGTGGCGTCGCCTGCGCCTGTGGCGTCGGCTGCGCCGCGACCTGTGCGCTCGAGGAGGACGCCCCGGATGTGGCGCCGGTCTGCCCTGCGCTCGCGCCGGCCGGGGCACCTGGCGCGACCGCCGCAGGGGCGGCCGGCTGTCCGACCGCCACGGACGTCGTGCCGACGACCAGGCCCGAGGGTGTCTTGAAGTTCAGGAGCAGCACGATCGCGACGGCGGTGGTGGCGATCGCGACGACTGCGCGTCGTGGAAGCATGGTCAGGTACTCCGGCGTCAGAACGCGAAGCGTTCGCAATGGATCTGCGCGGACGGCACGCGAAGTGCCCGCAGGTTGCGGCGGACCGCGTCCATCATGGACAGGGGGCCGCAGACGTAGACGTCGCGCTGGTGAACGTCGGGGACGAGCCGCCGCAGGGACCCCGGGGCGAGCGGGTCGCCCGGCAGGTCCGGCGTCCCGCGTCCCCCGACCAGGTAGTGCACCGTGGCGCCCCGCAGCGCCGAGAGCTGCTCGAGCTCGTGTCGGAACACGAGATCCTCTTCCCGGTGCGCGCGATACAGCAGCGTCAGGTCGCCGCGCCGGGCCGGCAGGTCCTCGAGCAGAGCACGCAGCGGGGTGATGCCGATGCCGCCCGCGATCATCAGCACACGCGGTCGTGTCCGCCGGGCCCCGGTCAGGTTGCCGTACGGCCCCTCGACGAACACGCGCGTGCCGATCCGCAGGTGCTGCAGCGTCCGGGTGTGGTCGCCGAGGCCCTTGACGGTCAACCGGAGGAACCGGCCGTTCGGGGCGGCGGAGAGCGAGAACGGATGGCTCCGCCACCATTCGTCGGCGGTGAGGAAGCGCCATCTGAACCACTGTCCGGCCCGCGTGGCGAGCTGGTGGAGGTCGCGCCCGGTGACGTAGATCGAGACGACGCCCGGCGCCTCCTGGACGATGTTGGCGACGCGCAGCTGGTGGCGGAGCGACAGCCGGAGCGGCTGCCCGAAGCGGAATACGAGCATCAGTGTGCCGGCGACCACGTACAGCGCGATCCAGTAGAGACGCGCGACCGGGTCCCCGATGAAGTCGGTGCCGACGGCGAGCTGGTGCATGAACGCGAGTGCGATCGCCAGGTACGCGTAGAGGTGAATCCCGTACCAGGTCTCGTACGACAGGCGCCGCCGCGCCAGGCGGACCGAGCTGATCCCGATGCCCACGAACAGGCCCATGCCGGCGGTCGCCATCAGCACATAGGGGTACGTGGTCAGGATCGTCAACGCCTCGCCCGGGATGCCGTTCCCGTAGGCCAGCGCGTACCCGACGATGGTGAAGACGCCGTGCGCGGCCAGGAGCAGGATGCCGGTGAAGCCGACCCAGCGATGCAGGTCGGCCACCCGGTCGGACCCGAAGACCTGGTCGAGCCACGGGCTGCGCGACATCAGGACGAGCTGCAGCAGCACCAGGTACGTGCCGTACAGGGCGGTGAGCTGGCCCGCCGCGATGAGGACCCCCGACGGCGAGTGGAGCTCCACGGCCTGGCCGTGGCGCACCCACATCGCGCCGATCAGGAGGCCATTCCCGAGCACGAGCGCGGCCACATCCCCGGCACGCACGGACCACGTCCGCGGGTGCGACACGCGGCGGAGGGTGCGGGCAGATACGGTCATTGGCGTCATCCAGGTGATTCGGCCGCCCGTCCGGACAGCGGTTGGCGATGGACGAATGTCGGGCGGCGGAGCGGCTCGAAACCGGACCCGGTGCGTGGCCGGTGGGCCGGATCCGCGCTCCCGACGGTCTCCATGCTGGGCACGGAACCTTAGAGTTGTCTGAAAGCCAGTCAGGGGCGGCGGGTAAGGCGAGGTGAACGAACCTTCACCCCCGCGCGCCGGTCATTCACGATCGGGCGGTTCGCGCGTCACACTGCACGTGATGATCGTGATGCCCGTCGCGGAGCCGAACTCGCCGATGACGCCAACGTGCGCGCGTGGCTCTACGGCATCGCCGGCAACCCGGCGCGGGACGCGCATCGGCGGCGCGCGGTGCGGACGGCGCTGTCGGCGGGGTCCCTGGACGGCGGCGCGCACGTCGCAGTGGCGGACGTGCCGCTGGTCCGCGACCATTCGACCCTCGCCGGTGGGCCAGTGCGCGCCACGGGCGGAGACCCGGCCGAGCTGCTCGCGGCCGCCGAGTTGCGGGAGGCGGTCCGGGTCGCCCTGCTGCAGCTGACCGAGCGCCAGCGGGTGGCCGTGGTGCGCCGCGTACTCGAGGGCCGAGCGTACCCGGACGTGGCCGGGGCGCTGGCATGCGGCGACGCCACGGCGCGACAGCACGTCAGCCAGGGGCTGCGGCGGCTGCGGGCCATGCTCGCCGCCTGGGTGGAGGTGGACCGATGAGCGCACGACCTGCCACGCGGACGGACGGCGTGGCCGTCGAACGGCTGCTGCGGGCGGGCGATCCGCTGCCGGAGGCGCCGTCGCTGGACGGCGAACTCGCGCTCGCGATCCCGAGGACGCGGGCGGCGGTGGCGGCATCGGGCGCTGGCAGACGGACCGCGGATGGGGCTCGCGCACGCGGCGCGGCTGCTGGGGCTCGCGCACGCGGCGCGGCTGCTGGGGCTCGCGCACGCGGCGCGG
>JAJYJR010000576.1 GCA_021789355.1 Chloroflexota bacterium
CGCTCCGTACGAGTGCCCGACCACGACCGCCGGGTGTCCGAGCCGGTCGACGGCCGCCGCGACGTCCTCGAAGTCGCGCTCGATGGCGTGGTCCGCGCCGAACGGGCCGCTGCCGACACGCCCGCGTCGGTGCAGCACGCCGACGGTGAAGGTCCGGGCCAGGACCGCGACCAGCGCCGGACTCACCCGCGGATCGACGAAGGCACCGTGCACCAGGAGCAGCGCCGGGCCGGAGCCGGCCAGGTCGAGCGACAGACGCGTCCCGTCCGCGGACGTCACCGTTTGCATGTGCCCATTCTGTCCGGTCCGGGGCGACGGGTTCGATTCGGGCGGTGGGATCGACCGGCACGGCCGAACGGAGACTCCCGCCGGCCCCGTCAGATCGCGCGGGACCCGATCGCCGACGCGCGGTCGGCCCATGCCTTCCGGAGGTGCCGGATGAACGCCGCCGCGTGCGCCGAGGCGGTCGCCGGGTAGGTGAACTCGAGCCCCTGGTCGGCACGCGACCGACCTCTCCGGCGCCGCTCCGCCGGCCGCAGGGCCTCGCCCCCGGCTGCGGCGGGCACGGCCAGCGTCACCCGACCGACGAGCGGGGAGAGTGTGATCGCGATGTCCCGCAGGCCGGCCAGGTCGGCCAGGTGGGGAGCCGGCCCGTCGACCAGCGCCACCCGCGTGGCCGTCACCGCCGCCGTGGCCGGGCGGGGGCTCGCCTCGCGGCGGGGGGCGTAGAACGCCGCCAGGACGGGCTCGGGCGCCAGCGCGTCGCCGAGCGACCGCACGGAGCGCATCGCCTCGTCCTCCTGCCCGAAGAGGCGGCCGACCTCGGGATCGAAGTCCGCGACGCCGGGGGCATACCGGCGCAGCAGGGACCGCGTCCCGTCCGCCGGCAGGAACCGGTGGAGGAGATCCGCCATGACGTCGGCCTCGGCACGCAACTCGCCGGGCAGGAGGAACACGCTGCTGCCGCCGCGCGTCGCGACCTCCAGCTCGACCACCTCGCGCCCGCCGACGCGGATCCCGCACAGCGCCTCGACCGCGACGAAGCGCGCGTCGATCCCCCAGTCCAGCAGGTAGCGATCGGGCGGCAGGTGGTCGACCATCCAGACCAGCTGGCGATCGGTCAGCAGCAGGAGGCCGGCACGCCGCTCGGCCCCCCGTCCGAATCCCAGCCCGAGCGGCCCGCGGCGCACGGAGTCGGGCGGGCGCTCCACCGCGTAGAGGATCCGTTCCTCCGGGTCGAGCAGTCCCTCCAGGCCGCGCACGAACCGGGGCGGCAACCGGTTCAGGCGGTACTCGGATCGGGAGTGCGGCGTCGTGAAACGCCGCTCGCCGGGATCGCGGCCGACCGGCTGCCACGCACGGCCCCCGACGACGCGCCCCTGCTGGCGACGCACGCGATGCCGCTGCCGTCCCTCCAGCGCCAGCCGCTCGGCCGCCTCGGCCTCCAGCCAGCGTCCCTCCGGGAGCCGCGCGACCGTGCGGACGATCGACAGTGGCGGCAGCGGTTGCCCCGGCAGGCGCGTCACGAGGACCGTTCGCACTCCCTCGGCGAGGGCGCCGGCCGTCTCCACCGAGACACGGCACCCGGCGAAGCTGGAGACGGGCAGCGCGATCAGGGCGGGGAGCTCGGTCCCGTCGCCGGCGTCGCTCTCCTCCAGGTGGCCGCGGTCGAGCCCGAGCCACGCCGTGCCTGCACGCACGCCGGCGATCGCCGGCGCCCCGTCCCGCACCACGATGTCGAGCCCCGGCCCGAGCGCCTCGTCGACGACGACGTCGATGGTCGTCATGGACGCGCTCCCGAGGCCACGGCGGCGGCCCGGCGCACGATCACCGATGGGTGGTGGGCGGCCTCCGCGAGATATGCCTCCGCCCTGCGGTCGGGCTCGAACTCGCGCAGTGCCCGGACGGCGGCCGCGGCGCGGTACGGGTCATCCGTGCGGCGCGACATGCGGCCCAGCGGATCGATCGCCTCGGCTCGCCGGCGTGCTGCGAGCACCTCCGCGGCCCGGACCGCGGTTGCCCCGTCCGGATGGTCGAGTGCCCAGACCAGGCGCGCGTCGTAGTCGCGCGGGGTCTCGAGCGGTGCACCGCACCGCTCGCAGCCGGCGGCGTCCCACGGGTTCATCGCGTAGCACGCCGGACAGAAACGGGTGGGGCCGGCGCCCTGGGTCGCGTGCCCCTCCACCATCGGCGGCGCCTGCCGCTCCGATGTCCCGGACACGATCTACCTCCATCAGTGAGGTAGAAGCCGTCAGCGAGATCGCGGATCGTCGCGCTGCGACGGGCGGGCTTCATCGCCGGAGCGGGAATCGTACCGCCGATGCGCGCCGGAGGTGTCCACGGGCCGTTCCGCGTAGACTGCAGGGTGGCGATGAGGCTCGCCGGTCCCGGTACCCCGGGGCGAACGGCACCCGCTGACGGCCTCTACACGAACACCGTGTGGAGGCACAATGCAGACGCCACAGGCAGGTGATCTCGCCGCCGGTACATTCTCCTCGACTCGTGAAGCCCGTTCCGCGCTGCGGCATGCCCGGATCCGGTCCGCGCGACTGCGCGCCGCCACCGCGCGGCGCAGGGCGCGCGACCGTCACGCGACCCCGGCGACGCGGTTCGCCGCCCGGGCCCGGCTCTCCACCCTGCCCGGCCACGTGGTCGCGACGACACGCAGGCCGCTGGATGGGGACGAGGTCGCGCGACGACTCGATCGCGTGGCCGCCGCGCTCGTCCGCACGATCAGGTCGGTGCCCGCGCCGGGCGTGGCGCCCCTGCGACGGCGCGACATCGCGCTGCTCGCGACGGTCGTCGCCGTCGAGGCCGGCGTCGTCCTGCTCATTGCCTCGGCCATCACGCGATGAACCAGGCCCCGGAGACGGGTCCGACCGGGCGCTCGGGCCGCCGACCATCCTCGCGCCGCCGATCCCCCGCCCAGGGCCCCATCACGATCCTGGCGATCGGGAAGCAGGGGTGGGCCGTCGCCGAACGCCAGGTCGAGCGTCCGACCGCGCTGATCATCGGGGCGATCGCGGAGCAGCTCCGCGGGATCGTCCGCGCGGACACCGGCTGGATGCCGTCGATCGTAGTGCTCGACGGCGCGGGAGCCGATGTGACGGACGAATACCCGGTCGATTGACCCATCCGTCGGGCCGGCGCCGGCCGGTCCACAATCGAGGAAGGCCATGAGACTCCTGATCGTGAGCGACCTGCACGCGACCCTCGCGGCGCTCGAGCGGTCCGGCACCGCCGAGCTGGCGCGCATCCTGCGGACAGGGGCCACGCGCGGGCGTGCGCCCGTTCCTGCCGCGCCCGTGGAGGCCGTTCGGTGACCGGAACAGGCCTCGAGATAGAGCGCAAGTGGCTGCTCGCCGAGGCCCCGTCCGCGGCCGACCTCCAGGCCCTCGGTGCGCGCGCGATCCGGATCGAGCAGGTGTACCTGCGCCCGACCCCGTCGGCGCCCGTGCGACGGATCCGCCGGAGCGAGGGCGACGGCCGGACGGAGTGCACCTACACGGAGAAGGCGGCGCTGTCCGGCATCGTGCGCGAGGAACGCGAGCACGCCATCGATCCAGCCGAGTACCCGCGTCTGCTGGCCGAGGCCGACGCCGGCCGACGCCCGGTCCGCAAGACGCGCCACGTCTTCGCGTACGAGGGCAACGTGCTCGAACTGGACGTGTTCGAGCAGCCGCCGGGCCTCGTGCTCCTCGAGATCGAGTTCGACCGGGAGGACCCTCCCGAGCCCGCCCTGCCGCCACAGCTGCGCGTGGTCCGCGAGGTCTCCACCGACCCGTCCTACTTCAACGTGACTCTCGCCCAGTGGGGGTTCGATCCGACGCGGGACGCCTGACACGTTCCGGCCGGGTGCCGCCTCGGTCAGAGTTCGTCCCGTACGGCGAGTCCCGGCGCGCTCACCACCCGCTCGCCGACGAGCATGGCGAGGGCGCGGCGAGGCGCCGTCTCCTCGTGCTCGTCGATCAGTGCGCGACGCACGGCTTCGCGCTTCAGGGCGTACGAGTGCATCTCCTCGGACAGGTCCTCGAGCCGCTGCACCTCGTGGCCCAGCAGCGCGTCGCGCACCTGGCGGGGGCAGTCCCGCAGCACGAGATCGAGGTGGGGCAGGCACAGGCCGTGTCCCGCCCGAAGCCGCGACCCTCCCTCCGCTGTCGCCCAGTCCGCGGCAAGCGCGCGAGCGCGGTCGCTCGCCGTCGCGCGGAGGATGTCGCAGGCCGGGCACGGCGTGCCGGCCCGGAGGGCGGTAATGCCTCGGGGACCAGGCAGTGGCTGCCGCCCGGGCCCGTCCCCGGACGGCGGAGGCTCCCGGTCGAGCGCTGCGGCCATCCGGTCGACCAGCGGGGCATACGCGAGGGCCAACGTCAGCGGTG
>JAJYJR010000577.1 GCA_021789355.1 Chloroflexota bacterium
CCGGCCCGACCGTGCCCCGTGCCCGGCCACCGTACCCGGCACCGGGCCACCGTACCTGGGCGCCCGGCCCGACCGTACCCCGCGCCCGGCCCGACCGTACCTCGCACCCGGCCACCGGGCACGGCACCGGGATGGCCGAACTGTTTGACACCCCGGGGGCCCCGGGCTATCGTCCGGTTGACGGCGTACGCCCCGCGCACCGTGGTTTTTCGTGTGCCGTCGCGGAACAAGCATCGGAGGTCTCCCTCCTCCCGTGGAACCTGGACCCAGTCGCTGCGGCGCCCCTGGCGCCGTGGCCATTGCGCCGGTCCGGTCCACTCCGGGGACTCCGCGCGGGCTGACAGGCCGCCTGGTCGGCGCCTGAGCAGTCGGGCCCGAGGGGCCCGTCGCGTGCCACCCGGGGGTGCCGGTCCCGCGCCCCACAGAGGTGGCAGATGCAGCTCTACCTGAGCCAGGTGGTCGGCCGGCCCGTGCGCGACCGCCAGGGTGAGCCGATCGGCAAGGTCGCCGACCTGATCGTGGCCATCGGCGACCGGTACCCACCGGTCACCGGCCTCGTCGTCGCGACCGGGCGCCGCAAGATCTTCGTGCCCTGGGGCGACGTCGCCAGCTTCGACGCGACAGGCGCGGCCCTCTCGACCGCGACCATCGACATCGGCAAGTTCAAGCAGCGCCCGAACGAGCTCCTCCTGTTCCAGGACCTCCAGGACAAGCAGATCGTCGACATCGACGGTCGGCGCGTCGTGCGGGTCAACGACCTGCGGCTCGACGAGATCGAGGGCAAGCTCCACCTGGTGGCCGTGGACGTCGGGGCCGCGGGCCTGCTCCGGCGCCTGGGGATCGAGGGGCCGTGGCGGACCATCGCGCGCAACCTCCGCATGGGCATCCCCGAGCGCTACATCGACTGGGAGGACGTCGACCCGGTGGAGACGTCCATCGCGTCGATCCGCCTTCGCGTCCCCCACCAGGGCCTCCGGGAGCTGCACCCGGCCGACCTGGCGACGATCATCGACCAGCTCACCCCGCGCGACCGGGCGGGCGTGCTCGCCTCCCTCGACGATGAGGCCGTCGCCGATGCCATGGAGGAGATGGAGCCCGAGACCCAGGTCGACGTGCTGGAGGACCTGGAGCCCGCGCGCGCCGCGGACATCCTGGAGGAGATGAGCCCGGACGACGCGGCCGACCTGATCGCCGACCTCTCCGAGGAGACCAAGGCGGAGATCCTGCCGCTGATGGAGCGCGACGAGGCCGAGGAGGTGCGCGAGCTCCTGGGCTACCCGGAGGACACCGCGGGCGGCATCATGACCACCGCGTACGTGGCCATCTCCGAGGACCTCACCGCGACCCAGACGATCGAGAAGCTGCGTGAGCTCGAGCCGGACGCCGAGACGATCTACTACGTCTACGTGGTGGACGCGCAGGAGCGGCTGGTGGGCGTGCTCTCGCTGCGCGACCTGATCGTGGCCCAACCGGACATGCCGGTCCGCGAGTTCATGCACGACGAACCGGTGGCCGTCGGCGCGCTGACGCCGCAGGACGAAGTCGCGCAGGTGGTCGCGCGGTACAACCTGCTGGCCGTGCCGGTGGTCGACGACAACGGGGCGCTCCTGGGGATCGTGACGGTGGACGACGCGATCGACACGGTCCTGCCCACGGCCTGGAAGCGGCGCCTGCCGCGCCTGTACAGCCGGACCGGATCCTAGGCCGTGTGCCGCCGGCTCGGCGCCCCGGCCTCGACCCGCCGCGTCGGAGCCTAGATCGTGCCCTCGCCGGCGGCTCCCCGCCAGACCCGCTGGCCGGTGGCGATGACCCCGCGGGCGGCGAACCGGGTCCGCCTCGCGGCCGTCCTGGGCGTCCTCGGACCGGGCCTGGTCAGCGGCTTCGCGGACAACGACGCGGGCGGCATCACGACCTACTCGCTGGCGGGCGCCCAGTTCGGGTACGACCTCCTCTGGGTCCTGCTGGCGAGCCAGATCGTGCTGTTCTTCACCCAGGAGGTGGGCGCGCGGCTGGGACTGGCGACCGGCCAGGGGCTCACCGGCCTGGCGCGCGAGCGCTTCGGCGTCCGCTGGGCCGCATTCCTCACGATCACCATGCTCGTGGCGAACCTCGGCTCGACGGTCGCCGAGTTCGCGGGCACGAGCGCGGCGCTCGGCCTGTTCGGCGTGCCCACACCCGTCAGCGCGGCGCTGGCCGCCGGTGTCGTGATCCTCCTGCTGACGCGCGGCAGCTTCAGCCGCGTGCAGTACCTCTTCGTCGCGGTGGGGATCGGCGTCTCGCTGGCGTACCTCGCCTCGGCGCTCATCGCGCGGCCTGACTGGGGCCGGGCGGCGTTCTCCCTGGTCGTGCCGAGCGGCTCGTTCTCGGCGGCCTACTGGGTGGCGGTCGTGGGCACCGTCGGCACCACCATCACGCCGTGGGGGCAGGCGTTCATCCAGTCGTACGTGGCGGACAAACGGCTTGGCCCGGAGGACGTGGTGCCAGAGCGGTTCGACGTGGGGCTGGGCGCGCTGCTGACCAACCTGATCGCCGGGTTCATCGTGGTCGCGTGCGCGGCGACTCTCTGGAGCGCCGGCGACCGATCGATCCCGGATGCCGCCGCGGCGGCGCGGGCGCTCGAGCCGCTCGCGGGACAGGCGGCCATGGTGCTCTTCGCCGTGGGCCTGCTGGCGGCGTCGTTCCTGGGGCTCGGTGTCGTCCCCCTGACCAGTGCCTACTCCGCGTGCGAGGCGTTCGGCTGGGAGAACGGCGTGGAACGGCGGGTCCGCGAGGCGCCCGCGTTCTACACGCTGCTGGCATTCTTCATCGGATTCGCGGCGCTGTTCGTACTGATCCCCGGGCTGCCGCTGATCCAGGTCATGTTCCTGGCCCAGGTCCTCAACGCGCTCCTGTTGCCGTTCGTGCTGGTGTTCGTGATGCTGCTCTCGGCCGACCGCCGGCTGATGGGATCGCTGGCCAGTGGGCGGATCCTGCTCTCCATCGGCTGGCTCGGGACCGCGTTGCTGGTGGCGCTCTCGCTGATGCTGGTCTGGACCTCGGTCGGCGCCTGATTCGTGATGCCCGCGTCCTCTCCCCCGCCGACCTCGCCGCATCCGGATGGGTCGCGCGTGCCCTCGGCCCCGGGTCGATCGGGGGAGCCCTCGCTACCGGCCAAGTCATCCCCCCAGCGTGCGCCGCTCCGGTCGCCATTCCGCTCGCCGTCGCGTCTTCGCCTCGCCGCCGTGCTCGCCGTCCTCGGACCGGGGCTCGTCAGCGGCTTCGCCGACAACGACGCAGGCGGCATCACGACCTACTCGCTGGCGGGCGTCCAGTTCGGCTATGAGCTCCTCTGGGTGATCCTGGCCAGCCAGGTCGTGCTGTTCTTCACCCAGGAGGTGGGCGCGCGGCTGGGGCTGGCCACTGGCCAGGGCATGACGGGCCTGATCCGCGAGCGCTTCGGGGTCCGCTGGGCGACGTTCGCCGCGGCGACGATGCTCGTCGCGAACCTGGGGACGACGGTCGCCGAGTTCGCGGGGATCGGCGCGGCGCTGGACTTGTTCGGCGTGCCGGTGCCCGTCAGCGCGGTCATCTCGGCCGTGGCGGTGGTGCTGCTGATCTCGGCCGGCAGCTTCAGCCGCGTGCAGTACGCGTTCGTCGCCGTCGGCGTGGGGGTGTCGCTCGCGTACATCGCGTCGGCCGTGCTCGCCCACCCGGACTGGGGTCAGGCGGCCACGTCGCTCGTCATCCCGCACGGCGCGCTCACCAACGCGTACTGGCTCGCCGTGGTCGGGACCGTGGGCACCACGATCACGCCGTGGGGCCAGGCGTTCATCCAGGCGTACGTGGTGGACAAGCGGCTCGGCCCGGAGGACCTCGCGCCGGAGCGGATCGACGTGGGGCTCGGCACGCTGGTCACGAACCTCGTGGCCGGGTTCATCGTCGTGGCCTGCGCCGCGACGATCTGGGCCACGGGCCAGGGCGCGCACGTGGACCCCAACACGTTCACTGCCGCGAACGCGGCCCGGGCACTGGCGCCGGTGGCGGGTCCGGCGGCCGAAGTGCTGTTCGCCGTGGGGCTGCTGGCGGCGTCACTGCTGGGGCTGGGTGTCGTCCCGCTGTCGAGTGCCTACACGGCGTGCGAGGCGTTCGGCTGGGAGACCGGCGTGGACTGGCGCTGGCGGGAGGCACCCGCGTTCTATTCGTTCCTCGCGCTGTTCGTGGCGTTCCCGGCGGCGTTCGTGCTGGTCCTCTCCCCCGGGCAGCTGGTGCCGGTGATGTTCCTCTCGCAGGTGCTGAACGGGCTCCTGCTGCCGTTCATCCTGGTGTTCGTGATGCTGCTGGCGAACGACAGGCGGGTCATGGGCGATCTGCGGAGCGGGCGC
>JAJYJR010000578.1 GCA_021789355.1 Chloroflexota bacterium
CCCGCAGGCGGCCGCGCATGGACGAGGCTGTGGCCGCCAGCGCAAACGTGCCCGCCGCCGTGCCCGCGACGGCCTCGGCGGGAGCGCCGCCAAAGGCCAGCACGACGGCCGTGCCGCCGCCGATCGCGGCGGGCACCACGAGCTGTCTTCGAGATTCTGTGCTCCAGCTGCCCCAGGGCAGCGACGGACCCACGCCCAGGAGCACGACGAGGGCCAGGGCCAGGGGGCCGACGACCCGCTGGAAATACGGGGCTCCCACACTGAGCTGCCCCGCTCCCAGCGCCTCGGCGAAGAGGGGGAAGAGCGTGCCTCCCAGGACGCTGCCGGCGAGCGCCACCAGCAGGAGGTTGTTGAGGAGCAGCGCGATCGGTCGCGTCCCCAGCCGGTCCGCGGCGCCAGCCGCAGGCGTGCGGAGCAGGATCAGCGTGACCGAACCCACCAGGACCGTCGCGAACAGCGCGAGGAACAGCGGGCCGATCGCCGACCGCGAGAAGGCGTGGACCGAGGTCAGGATGCCGCTCCGGGTGACCAGTGTGGCGAGAATGGTCAGCGAGAACGAGGCGACCACCAGCACGACGTTCCAGCTCGCCAGGGAACCGCGACGCTCCTGCGCCATCGCCGAGTGGAGGAACGCCGTCGCGGTCAGCCACGGCAGGAGCGCGACGTTTTCCACGGGATCCCAGGCCCAGTAGCCGCCCCAGCCCAGCACGGCATACGACCACCAGGCCCCGGCGAGCAGCGCGAGCGTCAGCGAGATCCATGGTCCGAGGGTCCAGCGGCGAACGGCCGCGAGCCAGTCCCGGTCCAGCCTCCCCTCGAGGAGTGCCGCAACGGTGAGCGCGAACGGCACGGCCAGCCCCACGAAGCCGAGGTAGAGCAGCGGCGGGTGAATCGCCATGAGGGGGTGGTCCTGGAGGAGGGGGTTGGGGCCCGGGCCATCGGCCGGCACCGGGTATACCTTTCCCCACGGGTCACCCGGCCCGACGACGATGAACGAGAAGAAGGCCAGGAGGGCGGCGAGGACAGCCAGGCTGACCGGCAACAGGTGACGGTCGTTCGCTCCGGTGCGGAGTGTGAGGAGCACCGTGACGCCGCCGAGCAGGAACGCCCACAGCAGGATCGATCCCTCCAGGGCCGCCCACAGCGACGCGATCGTGTACAGCAGGGGCGTCTCCCGGCTGCCAACCTCTGCCACGTAGGCGACGCTGAAGTCATGGGTGACGAGCCCGAGCTCCATGAGCGCGACCGCGGCGAGGAGCGCCGCGAACGACGTGCGGACCATGAGGATCGCCGGCGCGATCGGCCGCCCGTGTGCAGCGCGCACGGCGTACACGCACGCGAGAAGCGACGCGCCGAACGCGACCACCGTCGCGGCGAGACCGGCAGCACCGATCACGGGGCGCTGCTCCCCTGCTCGACCTGCTCGAGCGCGCCGGGTGGCATGGTCTGGCCCGGGGCCAGCGGACCGTACACCTCGGAGTGTTTGACGAGGATCTCGTCGGCGACGAACTGACCGGGCGTGCCCGCGTGACCTGCGACCACGACGGCCGTACCATCGCGGAACAGGTCCGTCGGCAGGCTCGTGGACGACACCGCGACGCTGGTCCTGCCATCGGTCAGGGCAAACGACAGGGTGTCAGTGGCCGCGTCCCAGTGCACGGACCCGGACACAACGATCCCGTACAGGCGGATGCTCTGATCGGTCCGGTGGGCAGCGAGTTCCGAGGGCGTCACGTAGTAGACCACGGCGCTCGTGAGCGCGACCCAGGCGAGGGCGACCAGCGAACCCGCGACCAGCGCGAGTCCCAGCACAGTGATCGGACGCTGCCGTCGCACGGTCACGGAGCGTTCCGCGCCCGACCCTCTCCTGCGCCCGCTGCAGGATGGGCCGCGGTCCCACCCGGAAACGTGTCACGCCGGCGGTCGAGCGCATCGCGCCGCTCCCGAGCCTGGCGCTGGCGACGCGCAAGGGTGACAGCGTAGCCGACCACTCCCGCGGCACCAGCGGCGTAGGCGCCGACGATGAAGGGCAGACCTGTCATCCAACCGGCTCCAGCAACGCCTCGGCCGCGTCACGGGTCTCCTCGATCGCGACCCGTCGTCGCAGGAGCCAGGCATACAGCAGGCTGAACGCCACGACGTTCGCCACGAGGACTGCCAGGAACAGGTGGTCGATCGTGGGGTCGCCCGGCCGGATGACGGTCGGCGGCTGGTGCAGTCCCCGCCACCACAGCACCGAGAGATGGACGATCGGCACGTCGGCGAAGCCAACGATGCCGAGCACGGCGCTCACGCGGGCCCGCCGCACCCGCCCGATGAGCGACGCGCGCAGCAGGACATACCCGAGGTAGATCACGAACAGGATCGCGGTGGTCGTCAGTCGCGGATCGAAGTCCCACCACACGCCCCACGTGGCCTTGCCCCAGATGGAACCGGTGACGATCGTGAGACCGACGAAGAGCAGCCCGATCTCGGCGCTGGCCGATGCCAGCCGGTCGAACCGGAGCTCGCCACGCCACAGGTACAGCGCGCTCGCGACCATCGTCACGAACAGGGCGAGAAAGCCGATCCACGC
The DNA here is from genome assembly GCA_021789355.1 of Chloroflexota bacterium. The sequence goes on from JAJYJR010000578.1 coordinate 2,576, forward strand.
GAGCGGCACGTGCAGGAAGAAGATGCGGAACACGTCGCCCATCGTGCGGTCGGGCGGGACCCCGAAGAGCCCCCACGCGAGCGTCACCGAGACCAGGCCCCAGGCCAGCCAGGCGGGTGGACCAACGGTGACGATGCGGCCGAGACGTGTCATTCGGGTGCTGCCCCCACCTCGTAGGTCAGGAGCCCGATGCCCATGAAGAGCGCCGCCTGGATCCCGATGAGGGCAAGCGGGGCGAGGGCATCGGCCGGCCTGCCTCGTATGGCCGCCTCGGCGGTGCCGATGCCCGCCAGCAACGTCGGCACCAGCAGCGGCAGCAGCACGACCGGCAGCAGGAGCGCCTGGTGGATGGTTCCCGTCGAAAGGGTCAGCGCCAGCGCCGCGGCGGCAGAAGCCGCGATGGCGACGAGTGCCGCGGCGACGACGAGGGTCGGAGCCGCCGCCGCAATCGAGACGTCGAACAGCACCGCGGCAAGCACCCAGAGCCCGACCTGCAGTCCCATGACGATGATGGCCAGCGCACCGGTCCGGCCCAGGAACAGCGCGCGCCTGTCGTCCAGGACCAGCCAGAGCGCCGAGAGCGCGTCCTGCTCGTGATCCACACGCTCGAGGCGATCGCTGACCGCCACGACGACAAAGGCCGTGGCCAGGGCCACGAGCCCGGGGGCGAGGGCGCGCAGCCGCGCCGCGTCTGGTCCGGCGGCAAGTGCGGCCAGAATCAGCACCAAGCCGCCCAGCAGCGCGGCCGCTGAGAGCGCCGAGCGCGTCCGGAGTTCGATGCGCAGCGCGACCCCGGCCAGCAGCAGCGCATCTCCGAGCGTGCTCACGCGTGGAGCACCGCCGGAGACACGGGCCGGAGCGCATCGTCCGCGACGATCCGGCCACCGTCGAGGCGGATGAGCCTCGTCGCCACGTCGTGGACGAACGCGCCTTCATGCGCCGCGAGGACGACCAGCCGGCCCCGGTTCGCCAGGTCGACCAGGATGTCGGCCGTGGCACGAGCGGCCGCGGCGTCAAGAGACGCGAACGGCTCGTCAAGCAACAGGACATCGGGATCGGCGGTGAGCGCGCGGGCCAGGGCCACGCGCCGCAGTGTGCCGGACGAAAGGTGCTGACACGGGGTCCCGACAAACGGCGTGAGTCCAAGCCGGTCGCATGCGCGCATGCCCGTTTCGACGCCGCGGCCCGCGAGACGCGCGGTCAGCCGCAGGTTCTCGAGCGGCGTCAGCGCCATGTACAGGTGGCTCTCGTGGCCGACATGCGCGACGCGGGGCCCGCGGTCCCCGGCCACTCCGGGCCAGCTGACTCGACCGGACGTCGGCGCGGTCAGCCCTGCCAGGATCCGCAGCATCGTCGTCTTGCCCGAGGCGTTCGGCCCCTCGAGGGCGACCAGTTCGCCCGACCTGGCATCGAGGTCAATCCGCCAGAGTGCGATAGTGCTGCCGTACAGTTTCGTGACCGCGCTCGCCCGCAGGCCGGCAATACCTGGGGCGGACGCAAAGGCGGGCACCGGAAAAGGACGCAGCATTCTCTGTCTCTGGCGGCGGTTCGCCGGCAGTCTACTACTGGACTGTCGGAGGTGGGGTTTCGCCCGGGGCTCGCCGCCTACAGGGCGTGGGGCCTCGCTGGCCACGCCCGGCCAGCCGCTCGCTGTCTGCCTGCCGGCAAGCCGAGAAGCTCGGGCACCGAAGCGAAGCGGAAGCTGAGGTCGCGATACACGGCGATGACGGTGGGCAGGATCAGCGGGGTGAGCGCGGGTCCGCCGTGCGCCAGTACCACC
>JAJYJR010000579.1 GCA_021789355.1 Chloroflexota bacterium
ATCGCGGCCGCCCCCGACTTCCTGGCGGTCACGGCCCCGGACGGCGGGATTGCCGGGTACGCGCCAAAGGCCCTCGTGCTGGGCAGCGGCCCCACCAACGGCTACGTCGGTGGGCCTCCGGACGTCCCCGTCTACGCCCCCGATCTCCGCACGCTCGTGGGCTACGTGGTCGCGGGGCGAGGGTTCGTCCCGCTCGCGCAGATGCCCCTGGCGCGAACGTCAGCCACGCCTGCCGGCTCGGCGTCGGCCTCGCTCAATCTCGGCGAACTGCGGTTGAGCACGGCACCGAGCGGGAGCTCGTCCGGGGGACGGATCTCCCTGAGGGGCACGCTCGGCGGCGAGGTGCGGGGCGAGCGGGCCTGCCTCTGGATCACTTCCTCGGGAGCGTCCTCCAGCCGCGTCGCGCTCGTGTGGCCCGCCGGCTACCACGCCTTCGCTATCGACACCCCGGCAGGCCAGCAAGTCCAGCTGAACGCTCCCGACTACCGCGTGATCGCCAGCACCGGGTCGACCGTCACGCTGAGCGGCTCGGGCCCGCAGGCAGCTTCCCCGGGCGCTGACGAGGATCCCTGCGGCATCGGCAGCGTGTTCGTGGTGGCGGGCGTGGTCAGCGTCTCGTTCACCTCCCCCGAGGCATCCGGGACAGCATGGTGACCATGACGCTGCAGCGGGCGTCTTGGCGCGGCAGTCCTGCGGCGGCGGTCGGATCAGGTTCTGCGGGCCCGACGGTGGACGACGAGCGCGACGGTTGCGGACGCGAGACCGGCGCGTACCGACGTCCACGGAACTGGACCCCTCGGTGGACGGGAGGAAGCCGACGTCGCCTATGTGTTTCTGGCGCGCACGGTCTCCAGCACCTCCCGCACGTCGGCGATCTCGGCGCGCGCCTCGGCGAGCTCGTCGGGCGTGTGCGGGGAGGGACGGGTGAGCGCGTGGTACGCGCCGCGGGCGGCGGCCACGGCGTCCACGACTCGCTCGCGGTCCGGCGACGCGGGCGACAGCGCCTCAAGCAGCCGCTCGCCGTCGCGCCAGGTGTTCAGCGCGCACATGACGAGCTGTGCCTTCGCCACCACACCGACGGACCTCAGTCGGACGTGAGAGGGTGAGCGCGCCGCGGCACCCCTCTCTCGCTCCGTGCCGCGGCGGCTGCCTGTCACCCGCGCGGCGCCCACGCGCCAAGCAGGTGCCTGCCAGCATACGACGGCCCGTGGTCCGGCGACGAGGCGACGGCGCGCTCTCGCCGGACGCCCGACTCGGATCACGCCGGGGCCAGTCCCACAGCATCTCTCCACGGGCGGCGGGTCGAACGCCTCTTGATCCGCTCGGAGGGGCTGCCATGCTCGATCGTGCGATTCGGTGTCTGGGCGGGCAGCGGCATGGCCCGCGTGTGCCTGGGATTGAACACTCCGGCTTGGTCCTGCGTCTGGAAGAGACGTGATCGGGGAGCGGGGATTGGAGGGAGCAGGCAGGGTGGGCGCGGGCGCGCGCGAGATCGCCGGTGGGCGCAGCGAGGCGTTCGGCCGCCTGACCGCGGCGCGCCTCGATCGCGCCTATCGCCTGGCCGCGATCCTGCTCGACGACCCGCTCGAGGCGCAGGACGCGGTGCACGATGCGACGATCCGGGCCTGGACCGGCTTCGATCGGCTGCGCGACCATGACTCGTTCGACGCCTGGTTCGACCACATCCTCGTCAATGGCTGCCGCGACCGCTGGCGGCGCCGGCGGATCCGTCCGATCACACTCCCGGACCTACCCGAGCGCGCGATGGCCGACCCGCTGGGCGACTGCGCGGAGCGCGACGCTGTGCGCGCGGCGCTGGCGACCCTTGATCCAGAGCAGCGTCTCGTGCTCGTCCTGCACTTCGTCGAAGGGCTCACCAGCGCCGAGATTGCCCGCCGCACCGGCACCCGACGCAGACGGGCCCCGATTCCCGATGGAGACCGCTCCACGGACGGTCTAAAGCCCCGATAACCTACCGCTGAAATGGTGGGTTACCGCCGATAACCTACCAACCGTGAACAGACAGGGCGACGGCCGCGCCGAACCACCGTCCCGCCGGGTGGGCGGACGGCTGGACGCAGGACGCGAGACGGTCGGGGCCGGCCAGAAGCTCACCGGTTGTCCCTCGCCTGAACGGCCAGAAGCTCACCGCCCAGGTCCCCGCTTCGGCGACCACACTCCGCCTGATCGGGCTCTCGGGGTCGGCCAGTAGCTCACCGAACCCGCGACGCTGGCCGGCCAGTGGCTCACCGGACAGCGGTCGCGGGGAGCGCATGTGTGCGTGGGCGCTCGAGGCGACCCGGGATGTTGGGTGAGCCGTGCCTGACGTCAACCCCGCGCGGTCACGTCTGGGACCGCGACATCAACCCGACGCGACGGAACTTCTAGAATCACTCGACCCCCGACGAGGTTGCTTCACTTGTTGACATGGAATACGCGATCCCGCTAAGATCCGCGCCATGGACGATGAGATCGCGACCATCGACGCCGACCGCTCGCTGCAGGTGTTCGTTCGGGACGTGATGATCCGCGCCTACGACCTGGCGCGCGACCACTACGACCCGGACATCGGTGTCGACGGCCAGATCTTCGCCTTCGCCGTCTACAAGATCGCGGGCCACCTGTTCCAGCAACGCGTGGACGTCGAGCTGCCAGGCGCCGCCGTGGTGTGGAACGGTCGGGGGCGTGAACTCACCCGAAGCGGGTGGCACGTGCGGTGGAATAAGGTGGGGTCGAGCGAGCGCGATCATATCGACCATTCATTCCCGAGCCGATCGCACTCGGCCGCGTTGATGGCGGACGCGAACATGGAGCAGCTCACACTCGGACTGCGCGACGGCCAACCGAAGAACTGGATCCTGGCGCACGTCGGCAACCCGGTCGACGGCCTGCGGGCGCTGTACTTGGCGGCGCCGATCGAGGTTCGCGCAGGGCAGGTAGCCGGATGGGCGCGCTGGGTCGCGATCTACGACGCCGCACGCCCAGATGAGCTGCTGCCCGGGGCGATGCCGGCGCCCGGGCCGATCGAACCCATGCCTGCGGACCTGCCCGACTTCGAGCTGCGCGTGCTGCCCGACGAGGGATCGGCGGCGTCGGATGCCTGACCGGGCCCTGACTGACGCGGCGCTGCTCTTCGATGGCCGGCGTCTCACGCAGGCGCGGCATCTCCGCGGCAAGCTGAAGTCGGAGATAGCCAGCGCGGTCGACGTCACCCCGGCAGCGATCGGCCAGTTCGAGCGCGGGAGCGCGCGCCCCCGGCCAGCAACGCTCGCCAAGATCGCCCTGACACTGGGGTTGTCGCCAGGGTTCTTCGCGCGGCCCATGACCTGCGAGGTCCCTGAGGACGAGGCCCACTTCCGGCGCCTGCGAGCCACCTCGAAGCGGGCACGGGACGAGGCGCGCGCCCGAGTTGAGATCCTCGCCGACTTCGTCGACGCGCTTGAGCGCCGCGTGCAGCTGCCGAGGGTGCAGCTGCCCATGCTGCCGACGGAGGTCACACCCGAAGAGGCCGCTTTGGTCACGCGGCGCACGTGGGGCCTTGGCGATGGACCGATCGCCAACGTCGTCGGGTTGCTTGAGCGCAAGGGCGTGGTCGTCGCGCGGATGGAGGTGTCCAGCGACGACGTTGACGCGTTTTCCTGCTGGGTCGGTGGCAGGCCCTACGTGCTGCTCACGAGCAACAAGAACGCTCCTGATCGGTCACGGTTCGATGCGGCCCATGAACTCGGGCACCTCGTGTTGCACCAGGACGTCCGACCCGGAAGCGCCAGCGCCGAGGAGGAGGCGCACCGGTTCGCTGCCGAGTTCTTGATGCCCGCGTCTGTGATCCCCACCGAGCTTCCCCAGCGCCTCAACTGGCGGCGCTACCTCGAGCTCAAAGCGCGCTGGGGAGTATCGCTTGCGGCGCTCGTGCGGCGCGCCAGGGACGTTGGGGTCATCAGCGACAGCGCCTATCAGCGCGCGATGATCGAGCTCGGCCGGCGAGGCTGGAGAAAAGCGGAACCCGACGTGCTCCCCGAGGCAGAAGCCCCGGAACTGGTCAGCCGCGCGCTGGCCCTCCTCGAACAGGAACGTCAGTTCGGGCTGGAGGATTTTGCGACCGAGCTTCAACTGCCCATTGGCGAGATACGCGCACTCGCCGGCACCGGCGACGCGCATCGGCTGAGCCTCGCCTTGTAGGCCTTCGGCGCCGGCACAGGGCGCCTCGCGCGGCACGGAATCCCCTTGATCAGCGGTACATCCACGTCCAGGCCGGCGCCCCGACCCGCTCGCCCTGGCGGAGCCCGTGCCAGGGGAGGCGGGACCGCTCGAAGCCGCGCCGGAGGAGCATGGCCTCCGACAGGCTGCCGCGC
>JAJYJR010000580.1 GCA_021789355.1 Chloroflexota bacterium
GCCAGGCGGTCGAGCATCCCCTCCAGGGCGAAGTTCGCCTGGTTCGCCCCGAACCCGCGCATCGCCCCGCACGGCGGATTGTTCGTGTAGACCGCGCGCGCCTCGACGTCGACGTTGGGGACCTTGTACGCGCCGCAGGCGTGGCCGGCGGCACGTTCGAGGACCTTGGCTCCGACGCTCGCGTACGCGCCGGTGTCGCCCACCATGCGAGCCCGAACCGCGACGAGGTGCCCTTCCCCGTCGCACCCGACCGTGTACTGCAACGCGATGGGGTGGCGCTTCACATGGAAGCGCAGGCTCTCCGCGCGACTGAGGGTGATGCGCACCGGCCGCCCCGTGGCCCGGGCGAGCAGCGCCGCGTGGCCCTGGACGTTCAGGTCCTCCTTCGCGCCGAACGCCCCGCCGCTGGCGACCAGCGTGACCCGGATCCGCCCCTCGGGTTCACCGAGGAGCGACGCGATCTGCCGGCGGTCCTCCCAGATGCCCTGCCCCTGCGAGTACACCCGCAGCGTCCCGTCCTCCTGAGGCACCGCCAGCGAGGACTCCGGCTCCAGGAAGGCGTGCTCGATGAACTGGGTGCGGAACGTCTCGGTCAGCACGTGCGCGGCCGAGGCGAGCGCGCCGTCGACGTCTCCCCGCTTCACCTGCGAGACCGACAGCACGTTCCCCCCGGGCTGCAGCACCGGAGCGCCGGGCTCCAGGGCCGCGAACGGATCGGTGACGGGCGGGAGCACCTCGTAGTCGACCTCGATCAGCCTCGCGGCCTCCCGCGCCGCGTACCGGCTCTCGGCGGCCACCGTTGCCAGCACGTCGCCCACGTAGCTGGTGGTCTCGCCCTCGGCGACGAACTGCCGCCAGTCCAGCGTGATCAGTCCCTGGGTGCGCTGCCCGCGGACGTCTCGCGCGGTCGCCACCGTGACCACACCGGGGTACGCGAGCGCCTTCGACACGTCGATGCGCAGCACCCGTGCCCGGGGGTGGTCGGAGAACCGGACCGCCCCATGGAGCATGCCGGCCACGGTCAGGTCGTTGACGTAGGGCTTGTCGCCAAGCGCCAGCTCCCGGCCACGGAGCCGCGCCGAGCGGGATCCCACCCGGCCGCTGGTGTCGATGACAGGGATCGGTTCGCCGCGCCGTGCCGCCGCGGCGAGATGCACCGCGTCGATCACCTTGACGTAGCCGGTGCAGCGACAGAGGTTGCCGGCCAGTGCGTGCGCGACCTCCGCGCGCGACGGGTCGGGGTTGCGGCGCAGCAGGGCCTCCGACTTCATCACGATGCCGGGCGAGCAGAACCCGCACTGTGACGCGCCGGAAGCGACGAACGCGTCGGCCCACCGCTCGCGGTCGTCCGCGGAGAGTCCCTCCTGGGTGAGGATGCTGCGCCCAGCCACGCGCGTGGCAGGCTGGGCGCAGGACACCACGGCCCGGTCATCCATCAACACGGTGCACGCGCCGCAGGACCCTTCGGGAGCGCATCCGTCCTTGACGGACGTGATCCCGAACGCCTCCCGAAGCAGTTCGAGCATGGTCATGCCGGGCCGGACGTCAAACCCCGCGGGCTTCCCGTTCAGCGTGAAGTCAACGTGCACCAGGTCGCCCCCCGGCTGCCCCTCGATCTGTGCCACGACCCTCACCCAGTCCTTTCGCTCGAGCACCTCCGCCACGCGTTCACGGGACGAACCTTGTTCCACTCTCACCGGCCAGCGCGCGTTCGATATTCTCCGGGGTCGTGATCAGCGCTTCCTTGCCGCCGGCTTCCAGATACCAGATGATCGCCTGGACCTTGGGTCCCATCGATCCCTTCTGAAAGTGGCCTTGTGCGAGATACTCCCTGGCCTGCTTCAGCGTCAGGGAGTCCAGCAGCTGCTGGTCTGGCTTGCCGAAATTCAGCGCCACCTTGTCGACGGCCGTCGTGATCAGGAACAGGTCGGCGTTCAGATCGCGCGCCAGGGCGGACGCGGCATAGTCCTTGTCGATCACCGCCTCGACGCCCACCAGCTGTCCATCCTGCTCGATGACTGGTATCCCGCCGCCACCCGATGCGACCACGGTGAACCCGGACTTGATGAGCGCGGTAATCGCGTCGAACTCGACGATCTTGACAGGAGCGGGCGACGGCACGACGCGCCGCCATCCCCTGCCCGCGTCCTCCACGACGCTCCACCCCTCGTCGCGCGCGTGCGCCTGGGCCGTCTGCTCGTCCATGAACGAGCCGATCGGCTTGGTCGGGTTCTGAAATGCCGGGTCGTTCCTATCGACGAGTGTCTGCGTGATGACCGTGGCGGCGGACTTGGCAATACCGCGCTGCTTGAACTCGTTTCGCAGCGCACGCTGGAACATGTATCCGATCGCACCCTGCGTGTCCGCCCCGCAGTAATCGAGCGGCACGGGGTGCAGCTCTCGCCCCGACAATTCTGAACGGCGCAGGATGTAGCCGACCTGCGGGCCGTTCCCGTGCGTCAGCAGCACGTCCCATCCCTGCTCGATCATGCTGACGACGTGCTTGCTGGATTCAACAGCCGCCGCGTACTGGTCGGGGATCGTCTGATGCTGCCGATCCTTGATGAGAGAGTTACCGCCGACGGCGACGACCGCGATCTTGCTCATACCGTCCCTCGACGCAATTGGTCTGGCGAAATATGACGCGCTGCGACTCGCTGCCCCGAGTCAGCGCATGGTGAGAGCCATCACCGCCTTCTGGACGTGCAGCCGGTTCTCGGCCTCGTCGTACACCACCGAGTGCGGGCCGTCGATCACCTCGTCGGCCACCTCCACGTTCCGGTCGGCCGGCAGCGGGTGCATGAAGATCGCGTGCTCCGAGGCGGTCGCCATGCGCCGCCCGTCGGTGATCCAGTCGGTATAGCGGGCCGAGATGGCCGCGCCCTCCGCATCGTCCTTCGCCGTCAGCAGCGGGCCCCAGCTCTTGGCGTAGACCACGTCGGAGCCGCGGATCCCCGCGTCGAAGTCGTCCATGAGCTCCAGGCTGCCGCCCGAGCGCCGCGCGTTCTCCGCCGCCTGGTCCACGAGCTCGGGCACGAGCTTGAATTCCGGGGGGTGGACCAGGCGCACGTGCATCCCAAAGCGCGTGGTGAGGAGCGTGAGGTCGATCGGGACGCTCATCGGCTTCTGGTAGCTCGACGCGTAGGCCCAGCTCACGGTGATGGTCTTTCCGCGCGGGTCGCCCAGCTTTTCGCGGATCGTGAGCAGGTCGGCCAGCACCTGGAACGGGTGGAAGTACTCGCACTGCATGTTGAGGACGGGCACGCGGCTGGCCGCGGCGACCTCGTTGATGTACCGGTTGCCCTGTCCCCAGTCCACGTTGCGGATCGCGATCCCATCGTTGTAGCGGCCCAGGATCTCGCCGATCTCCTTGGCAGTGTCGCCGTGGGCGATCTGCGTGGTGCGGCTCTCGATGAACTGGGCGTGCCCGCCCAGCTGCGCCATCCCGGCCTCGAACGAGGCACGGGTGCGCGTGCTCGAGAAGAAGAACAGCATGGCGAGGACCCGGTCTCGCAGGTACGGGTGCGGCTGTCCGAGCGCCCGCTCGAGCTTCAGCCGGGCGGCGAGCTCGAGGGCGGTCTCGAGCTCCTCCCTGGTCCAGTCCTGGGTGCCGATGAGGTCCCGGCCTCGCAGGTTCGTCTGCATCGAACGCCTCCTCGCCTCGTCGGCCGTCTACTCGGCCGCGCCGAGGATGAGCGCCAGGAGCCCCATCTTGAGCGCGACGCCGTTGAAGGCCTCCGCCCAGTAGCGCTGGTGGCGGGTCTGGTCGACGTCGGGCAGAAGCTCGTCCATGCGCGGCAGGGAGTGCAGGATGATCGAGCTGCGCTTGGCCTTTTCGCGCAGCAGCTCGCGCGTGACGCAGTATTCCGGCGGCGTGAGCCCCACCTTGTCGCCCCGCTCCTGGCGCGAGGCGGTGTAGTCGGCCTGGACGACCGGCTCCATGTAGATGATGTCGGCGTCCTGGATCACGTCCCGCACGTCGCCGGCCTCGACGTAGTCCACGTTCAGCAGGTCGATCTCGGCCTTGAACTCGGGCAGCAGGCTCATGTCGGGCGGGCCGATCACGATCGCCCTCGCATCGAACTGGCTGAGCGCGTACAGGATCGAGTGCATCGTCCGCATGCGCATGTCGCCGACCAGCAGGTAGGTCAGGCCGTCGAGCGTGCCCTTCTCGAGGAGGATCGTGTAGAGGTCGGTGAGGACCTGGGTGGGATGCTCACCCCAGCCGTCGCCGCAGTTGATGACCGGCACGGACGCCCACTTCGCGGCCTCCGCCGGCGCGCCCTGCTGGAAGTGGCGGATCGCGATGACGTCCGCGTAGTACTCCAGCATGTGGAAGGTGTCCT
>JAJYJR010000028.1 GCA_021789355.1 Chloroflexota bacterium
CGGCCCCCGGCGGGTCGTCGCCCGACCAGCCGGCGGCGTCGACGTCCAGCCCATCGACCGGCCCCGTGAGCGGAGAGTGGGAGCTGCCGCCGGAGATCGCGGCCTTCACCGGCGCCCAGGTGGCCGACGTCGAACGAGGCGCGGCCGGCCTGATCGCCCTGGGCACTGCTGTCGCGGTGGGGGGCGCAGTCGCCGAGGGGCGGCCGGCCGTCTGGTCCTCGGCCGATGGACGAACCTGGACGGAGCCGGTCGAACTGCCGCTGCCCACCCCCGCGCCGGCCGTCGTCGGCGCGGACGCGGTGACGCGGTTCGGTGAGGGCTTCGTGGCGGTCGGAGAGGCCGTGACGGAGGCCGGGATCGTCGGCCTGGCGTGGACCTCGGTCGACGGCCGCTCGTGGACCGTGGACCGGATCGCGGCGGGCGCCTGCCCGGCCGACGTCGCGTCCCGCGGCTCCCTGATCGTCGCCGTGGGGACGATCGGACCCTGCCACTCCGGCGGGGCGGGCCAGCCCGGCACCTGGACCTCCGCCGACGGCCGGACCTGGCGAGCCGGGACCCTCACCGGCGACGACGGCCGATTCGGAGCCTTCGCCGTCGTCGCGGCCACGGCCGACCTCTTCGTGGCCGCCGGCTCGGTGGGCTCCACGGCCGCCGCGTGCGACACCGGCTGTGCCGCCCGCCCGGAACACCGGCTGGATGGTGCGCCCTGGATCTCGGCCGATGGCCGGACCTGGCGGCGCGTGGCCGATCCGGCTCCCTTCGAGCTGTCCGGGGTCCGCACGGTGGTGGCCGGCCGGACGGGCCTGGTGGCGGCGGGCTCCCCGTGGTACACGCCGACCGGTCCCGACTCCACGGTCCTGTGGCGCTCGGCAGACGGTCGGGCCTGGACTGTCGCCGAACCGGCCCCGCCCTTTGCCGATCGCCTGGGCATTTCGCTGACGGCAACCGACGCGGGGATCGCGCTTCTGACGCTGGATTCGACGACCGCGGGGGCGCCGGCCCGCGCCTGGACGTCCGCGGACGGCATCGTCTGGCGCCAGCTGCCCACGTTGCCGCTCCCGCCAGGTGGCCAGGTGGCCCGCATCGTCGGGTTCGGTGGCGGCCTGGCCGTGATCGGGCAGCGGGACGTGGCCGCGCCGGGTGCCACCTGCCCGGGCTCGAAGGACGACGTCCTCGCGGGTCGCTGCCGGACGATCGTCGGGGTCTGGCTGCGCGGCTCCCCGGCCTGAAGCCAGCTCGGTCGTCCACCGCACGTACGCCACCCGCGCGGTGGCCCGGCGCGCCGGCCGGGGCGAGTTCGTGACAGGCGGACCCGCGGCTTAGAATGGCGACCAGGGCCGCCCTGCGCGGCGGCCGCTGCTGCCCGGACCGAAGCCCCGTCCCCCGGGTCGGGGCCGCCAGCCTCAGGAGGCCTCGATGGCCACCGCCACCGCCGTCACGCCCCACCCGATCTACCTTGCCGGCCACTGGGTCGACTCACCCGACCGGCTGGAGGTCGCCAACCCGGCCAGGCCGGACGAGCCGGCCGGCGCGACCTACCACGCGAGCCCCGCCCAGTACGAGGAGGCCGTCACGGCGGCCGTCCGTGCCTTCGAGACGACCCGCCGGCTGCCGGCCTACGAGCGCGGCCGCGCCCTGCGCCAGATCTCGGACGGCGTCGAGGCCCGCCGCGAGGAGCTGGCCCGCCTGCTCGCCCTGGAGGCCGGCAAGCCGATCCGCGACGCGCTCGTCGAGGTCGATCGGGCGTCGTTCACCTTCCGCCTGGGCGCCGAGGAGGCGGAGCGGATCCACGGCGAGGCGATCCCGCTTGACCTGATGGCCAGCTCCAAGGGCCGCTGGGGCATCACCCGGCGCTTCCCGATCGGCCCGATCGCCGGCATCAGCCCGTTCAACTTCCCGCTCAACCTGGCCGTCCACAAGGTCGCCCCGGCCATCGCCTCCGGCAACCCGATCGTCCTCAAGCCGCCGTCGAAGGACCCCCTGGTGATGCTGGCGATCGCCGAGCTCATCGACGGGGCGGGCCTGCCGGAGGGCGCCGTCAGCATCCTGCCGATGACCCGCGAGCTGGGCGACACGATGGTCGCCGACGATCGCTTCAAGCTGCTGACCTTCACCGGCAGCCCGGCGGTCGGCTGGCGGATGAAGGAGCGGGCCGGCAAGAAGAAGGTCGTCCTGGAGCTCGGCGGCAACGCCGGCGTGATCGTCGATCGGACGGCCGATCTCGACTGGGCCGTCAGGCGGATCCTGGTCGGCGCCTTCGCCTATGCCGGACAGGTCTGCATCAGCGTTCAGCGGATGTTCGTCCACGAGGACGTCTGGCAGCCGTTCGTGGACCGCTTCATCGCCGGGGCCCGGGCGCTGCGGGTCGGCGACCCGCTGGACCCGCAGACCGACGTTGGCCCGATGGTCGACGAGAAGGCGGCCCGGCGGACTCAGGGCTGGGTGGACGAGGCGGTGGCGATGGGCGGCAAGGTCCTGCTCGGCGGCAGGGCCCGGGGCAACTTCTTCGAGCCGACCGTGATGACCGACACCCCGGTGGAGGCAAAGGTCTGTTCGAACGAGGCCTTCGCGCCCCTCGTCGTCCTCTTCCCGTTCCGTGACTTCGACGACGCCGTCCGCCAGGTCAACGACTCCTTCTACGGGCTCCAGACCGGCGTCTTCACCAACGACCTGGCCAACGCCTGGCACGGCTTCGAGGAGCTGGTCGTCGGCGGCGTCATCGTCAACGACATCCCGACCTACCGGATCGACCACATGCCCTACGGCGGGGTCAAGGACTCGGGCCTCGGCCGCGAGGGCCTGCGCTACGCGATCGAGGACATGACCGAGATCCGGATCATGGTCCTGGCCCAGCCGCAGTAGCCGGGCCGGACCTTCGGGCTATGGACGGGGCCGCCCCCGAGGGCGGAGAGTCCCCCTGCCGCTGGGGGCGGGGAGAGGCCAGTGCTCGTGGACTTCGTGGGCTACCTGTCGGACGCCCGCATCTCGGGGCGCCTCCAGCTGCCGCCGGTCCGCCTGACGGACTTCCTGAACGGCGAGGATCGCTACGTCCTCGACCTGGCCTCCATCCTCGACCTGGCGACCGGGCACAGCACGCTCCAGCGGCGGGTCCTTGTGGCGCGGGACGAACTGTATGCGGTCGAGGCGACGGGCTTCAGCGGCAACCCGGCCCGGCGGATCGACACCGTGCCGCATCCGGTCTCGGCTCAGCTCGGCCGGTTCCACGTCGACGGGTGGTTGCACGTGCGACCGGGGGTCAGCGTCCTCGCCGAGCTTGACGCCCGCGCGCCGATGGTCCCGCTGGCCGATGCGCGGCTCGCGCTGGTAGTGGCCCGGTCGCTCGCGGAGACGGACCGCGGAACCGTGATCGTGAACCGCGGCCACCTGGACTGGCTGCGGGCCGACGAGACGATCCGGCCCGCCTTCCCGGGCCTGCCCGTCGCGGCCCACCTCGCGAGCCCCGCGCCGCTTGCTGCCCCACAACCTGCCGCCTGATCCCTGCGACCGGCACGCCGGCCGCTCCGCCGTACACTGCGGGGCGTGACCGATCCGACGGCGGCACCGGAGGCGGCGGACCACGGGCGACTGCCCGGGACAACCGCCGAGCTCCTCGTGGAGTGCCTCGCGGCCGAGGGGTGCGAGTACGTCTTCTCCGTGCCCGGCGAGGAGACGATGGACGTCCTCGACGCCCTGAGCCGCTCGGAGCGCGTCCGCCACGTAACGACTCGCCATGAGCAGGGCGCCGCGTTCATGGCCGACGTCTACGGCCGCCTGACCGGTCGCTGCGCCGTGGCCATGGCAACGCTCGGTCCGGGCGCCACGAACCTGGTGACCGGGATCGCCGACGCGTTCCTGGATCGCGCCCCGATGGTCGCCCTGACCGGCCAGGTCGGCTCGGACAAGCTCCACAAGGAAGCCCACCAGTTCGTCGACATCGTCCGGATGCTCGAGCCGGTCACCAAGTGGAACGTGCGGGTCGAGCGACCGTCGGCCGTCCCGGAGGTGGTCCGCAAGGCCTTCCGCCTGGCCCGCCTCGAGAAGCCCGGGCCGACCCACATCGAGCTGCCGGAGGACCTGGCCGCCTCTCCCGCCCCGCAGGGCCTGCGGCCGCTGCCGCCCACCCACGCCTACTTCCCGGAACCGACGGACGAGGCGATCGAACGGGCCGCCCGGCTCCTGGCGAGTTCGGACCGCCCGTTGATCCTGGCCGGCAACGGCGTCCTCCGGCGCGGCGCAAGCCCGGAGCTGCGCGCGCTGTCCCGCGGCCTGCACGTGCCGGTCGCCGTCACCTTCATGGGCAAGGGCGCCGTGGACGATCGGAGCCACCTCTCGCTGATGGCCGTCGGCCTGCAGGCTCGCGACCACGTTTTCTCCGGCTTCGACCGGGCAGACCTGATCGTGTCGGTCGGCTACGACCCGGTCGAGTACGCGCCCGGCCGCTGGAACCCCGACGGGCGCACGCGGATCCTCCACATCGATACCCAGCCGGCCGAGGTGGACGCCTCCTACCAGCCGGAGGTGGAGCTGATCGGCGACATCGACGGCTCGCTGCGCCGGCTGCTGGCCGCGACCCTGCCGCTCGGCATCGGCGGCCGGGACGCCGGGGAGCGGCACGAATCCCGGGAGATCCTCGTCCACACCGACCTGCGCACCGCCCTCCTCGCGGAGCTGGAGGGCGGCCGCACGGACGACCGCTGGCCGATCACTCCGCAGCGGGCCATCGTCGAGTTGCGGAAGGCCCTGGCCGCGGAGGACATCGTCGTCAGCGACGTCGGGGCTCACAAGGTCTGGGTCGCCCGCCTCTACCAGGCCTACGAACCGAACACCGTGATCATCAGCAACGGCTTCGCGGCCATGGGCATCAGCGTTCCCGGGGCGATCGCCGCCAAGCTGGTCCATCCGGAGCGGAAGGTCGTGGCGCTCTGCGGCGACGGTGCCTTCCTGATGAACAGCCAGGAGCTGGAGACGGCGGTCCGGCTGGGGACGGCGATCACGGTCGTCGTCTGGCGCGACGACGCCTACGGGCTGATCGACTGGAAGCAGCGCAACGAGTTCGGCCGGCCGTTCGGGGTGGAGATCGGCAACCCCGACCTGGTGGCCTACGCTCGAAGCTTCGGCCTGGCCGCCTTCCGGCCGGAGACGGCGGCCGAGCTGGGCTCCTGTCTCCGCCGGGCCCTCGACGAGCCCGGTCCGGCGCTCGTCGAGGTTCCGATCGACTACCGCGAGAACCTGCGCCTGACCGAGCGGCTCGGGGCGCTCGCGACCGGCTCCTGACGGGCAGCCCGATGGCCGAGGCGCATTCCCTCTCGGTCGCCCGGCCCGACGGCTCGCGGGCCGTGCTTGACCTGGTCCAGGGCGACATCACCCGCTTCGAGGCGGAGGCGGTCGTCAATGCCGCCAACAGCGCCCTGGCCGGCGGCGGCGGCGTGGACGGCGCGATCCACCGGGCGGCGGGGCCCGAGCTGATGGCGGAGCTCGACCGGCGCTACCGCGGCTGCCCCACGGGGAGCGCGGTCGTGACGGGCAGCGGCCGCCTCGCCGAGCGCGGCGTCCGCTGGGTGATCCACGCCGTCGGCCCGATCTGGGGCGGAGGGCGGCACGGCGAGGAAGAGCTGCTCGCCTCCGCCTACCGGACCTCGATCTCCCTGGCCGACGACCTGGGCGCCCGTTCGATCGCCTTCCCGGCCATCAGCTGCGGCGTCTACGGCTACCCACTCGATGAGGGGGCGCGGGTGGCCCTGGCGACGGTCCGGGAGCACCTGGCCGCCGGAGGCGCGCTCGAGCGGGCCACCTTCGTCCTCTTCTCGTCCGAGACGCTGGCGGCGTTCGGACGCGCCCTGGCCGTGCTCCGCTGATTTCCCTCGGTGTCCGCCGGCACCGGAACGTCTCGCTCTCCGCGCCCATGCCTGTCAACTGCGCGACATCCGTCCTGGGGACCGCTTGGTGGTGGTCATTAGGGCACTTGACCTAGGACCATTGGGCTGGTACACCGGCCGCGCCCAACCGACCGGGGGCGGACAGAGGGTTGCTCAAGCCGCCGCGACAGGGTGGCATCCCGCCTGTTCGAGGGAGTGCGGGAGCAACGGGTGGGCGGACCGTCCACCGTCGCCCCGTCGCCCAGCGTGCAGCGTGGTCGGGGGGAGGGAGGGTTCGTCTGGCGTTAGACGCGACGAGCTTGCCAGCGGACGTGGCCCGCGTCCCAGGCAGGCCAATTCCGACGATTTCGTGTGCCCATCCGGCCCGGACGCGCTGATCGCGGCACGGGCCAGGACGGAGTCGAAGGAGGGCGGATGAAGGAGAGCGCAGTCAGGTGGGACTGTGGTCGAAGGTGCCGGGGGCCAAGCGACCCGAACGATAGGCGTATGCATCGGTTCGGAAAGGGAGACTCCGTTGACGATTGGCATCGCACGTCGGCGGGCGAAGCCCCGCTGGCTTCTCCTCATCTTGAGCGTGACGATCTTGAGCCTCGTCGGGGCGACCGCGGTCTTCGCGAATCTGTCCGGCTCCTCGTTCGAGGGCAACGACGGCAACATGATCGTCAACACCACAGACAACACCGACTGGGCGAATGTTGCTGATCCCGCGACCGGCGTCGACAACCCCAGCGGCAAGACCGACAACGGGTTCGGCCAGGGCACCAAGGAAGACAACCCCGACGTCACCGTGGTGAACGGCTCGATCCCGCCCAACAAGAACGACCTGACCCGCTTCTACGTGGCGTCGGAATTCGTGGATGGGCACAACTTCCTGTACCTCGCCTGGGAGCGGGCCGTCAATATCGGCAACGCCAACCTGGACTTCGAAATCAATCAAGAGGCCACGACGAACCTGGGCACCGCCGGTGCGCACACGATCGGCCGGACCGCCGGAGACCTCCTCGTCACCTACGACTTCGGGGGCAGCGGCACACCGACGCTCGGTCTGCTGTTCTGGCTGACCGCGGCCAACGGCAACACGGCCAGCCAATGCTTCTCCTCCAACTCGCTGCCCTGCTGGGGCAACCACATCGATCTCTCCTCTGACAACTCCGAGGGCGCAGTCAACACGGCCGAGATCACCGACCCGCTCGACGACGACGCCACCCTGGGCATCGGGCTGTTCGGTGAGGCGGCCATCAACCTGACCGACGCCGGCGTGTTCCCCGCCGGGACCTGCGAGGCCTTCGGCAGCACGTTCGTGAAGAGCCGATCATCCTCGTCGTTCGGGGCGGAGCTCAAGGACTTCATCGCCCCCGTCCCCGTGGACATCTCGAACTGCGCGACGCCGACGGTCGATACCCTTCTCAGCGCCAGTTCGGCGACCTACGGTACGCCGGTGACGGACACCGCTACGCTTTCCGGCTTCGTCGGCAGCAACCCGCCCGGTGGCACGATCACCTTCAAGGTCTACAGCGGCAGCACCAGTTCGGATTGCACCACCGACAACCTGGTCGACACCATCTCGGGAAGTGCGCTCGCCGCGGACGGCTCGGATGCGACCTCGAGCGCCACGATCACGAGTGGGACCGACCTGTCGCCCGACGACTACGAGGTCATGGCCTTCTACTCGGGCGACAGTGGCTTCAACCTCGAGAGCAGCAGCAACTGCGGCGACGAGCAGCTGACCATCAACAAGCAGCAGCCAAGCCTGACGACGCAGGACTCGCCGACGACCACCATCACGATCGGGACATCGACGTCGATCTCCGATACGGCCGCCTTCGGTGACCTGATCACGGGCGTCGCCCCGACAGGCTCCGTCAGCTTCGGCCTGTACTCTGACTCGAGCTGCACCGCGGCAGTCTCGGGCGTCGCGGGTACCGGCACCATCGGCCTCGTCTCGGGCTCGTACAAGGCGATCTACAGCACGAGCTGGACGCCGACGACGCTGGGCACCTACTACTGGGGCATCAGCTATGCCGGCGACTCCCATTACCTCAAGGTTCCGGCGACCGGCACGCTCCAGTGCGGCGGCACGAATGAGACCCTGACCGTCGGAAAGGCGACGCCGTCCGTTGCGAGCCTGATCATCCTTCAGGATCGGGCGACGCTTTCAGGCGGTTACAGCCCCACCGGCACTGTCACGTTCAAGCTGTACGACAATGCAGACTGCACCGGGAACCTCGTGTTGACCTCGGCGAACGTCGCGATCGACAACGGCGTCTACACGTCCGGGACGTACCTCGTCCCGCACGCGGGATCCGGCAATACCTACAGCTGGAAAGTCACGTACAACGGAGACTCCAACAACAACTCCGTCACGATCGGCTGCACCGTCGCGAACCACGAGGCGGCGGGAATCAGCTACGCGCCGTAAGGTCTAACGTCGCTCGGTATGGGAAAGGGCCGGCCCAACTGGCCGGCCCTTTCCGCATGTCTTCCAGCGCCGGCCGGCGGCGCTGGAATGCAGGACGTCAGGGAACCGCGAGAGAACAGCTCGCCTCCAACGCGTTTCCCTTGCCGGACACCGAGGAAGGGCGCCAGACGGTGACCGAGGGTGCGACGACCGGCTGGACGCTGACCGGCATCGCCTGCACCAAGACGAACATGGGCACCAGCCCGAGCGCCACCGTCGACATCCAGCCCGGTGGACGCTGTCACCTGCACCTTCACCAATCATCTCCTCTACCGGGTCATCGTGCTGACCTGCTGGGAGCCGCCCCGGGACCCTCGTCCCGGGCGCGGTGGACCTCGACGGGTCAGGCGGGACGTATGAGCCGAAGGACACGATCGAGACGGCGCCGGCATTCGACGGCCACACCCAGCAGGAGCTGCAGGCCTATCTCTGCAACCTGGGTGGGCCCAGTACGAGGACCTGCCGGCTGCCACCCACAACCCCAGGGCGACCCCCAAGTAAGACCTCGGCGACGGGCCGCATCTCGAGGTGGCTCCTCAGCCTCCTCCACGGCCTGCCCCCGGCAGGAGCGGCGGGCCGGGTGGCGGCCGGTCGTGGCGGCCGCATCCGCCTCCTGACGGGCGCCAGCGGCCAGAGCGGGAGCCCGCGGATCGGCCCCAGCCTGGTCGCGACACCGCGGGGCCCTCCTCCGGTTCGGGGGCCACCGCGGTGCTCTGGCGCACCGCAACGCACTGCCCCGAATTGAGCGATGCTCTACTCCGAGCCCGAGGACGCCGCAGCGGGCCGTCAGGGACGACCGGCGTCCGGCTGACTGTCAAGTTGGCGACACCCGCCGACGGTTGTGCGTGACTCCGTTGCGTATGGGCACCAGGTCGTCCGTACCCCCTTGACCCGGTACTTGCGTGCTGTTACACGTGAGCGGCCCGAACGGCCTGCACTGGAGTCCCTCAGGAAAGCTGTGAGCCGGTCCTCTCGGATCGGAGCGGTGACGCTTTCACTGCGGGGTGCCCAGTGAGGCGGCCGGGGTGGGCTGGTTTGATCGATCCACTCATCCATCGGAGCCGATCCCGGGGGAGAGGGATCTCCGTGTTGCCCGACCCGGAAAGCGTCACCCGACCGGCCCGGTCGACTGGTCTTTTTGAGCGCGAGAGGGGACGCGGGGGATGACGGTCGCCGGTCTGGGCCACCGAGCGCTCCTTATTGTCGGCGACCTGCTCGCCCTCGTGACGGTCCCGGTCGTTCTCTCGTTGCTCCGCTTTGGACAGTCGTGGGCGGAGATATGGAGCCGGATGCTGCCCGGCCCGGCCTTCTTCCTGGCCCTCTACTGCCTTGGCTGGATGTCGATGCTCTGGGCCGAGGGTCTCTATCGGACCCGGTCGCGCTGGAGCGTGAGCAGCGAGGCCAGGGCGATCTGTCAGGCGATGTTCGCGACGGCGATCGCCACGTTCGTGGTCCTGTATCTCCTGCACCTGCCCTGGGTGAGTCGGCTCCTCCTGTTGGCCCTCTTTCCGACCCAGGCGGCCGCCATCCTCGCCGTGCGGTGGCCGGTTCATCGGCTTGCGAGCGAGCTGCACCGATGGCGTGGACGCCTCAGCAGCGTCCTCGTGCTCGGCACGGGGACTGACGGGCTAACCTTCGCGGCGCAGCTCGAGCAGCACCCGGAACTCGGCCTCAAGGTGGTGGGCTTCCTCGGCGAGCCCTGGCCAGAAGCGAGCCGATGGCCCTGTCTGGGCCTGTTCGACGACCTCGAGCGCGTCGTCCACGAACGGGCCATCGACGAGATCGTATTCTGCCTGCCCTACGAGGAGTGGAGCCGTTTCGAGGCAATCCTCCGGTTCTGTACCGCCGAAGGGAAACTCCTGCGAATGCCGCTTCAGGTGCCGAAGCTCTGGCGATCGACGGGCCACGTGGAGGATCTCGACGGGACGCCCGTCCTGACCCTTGGAGGCCGTCCGGATCGGGCACTCGGCCTGGCTGCGAAACGCCTCTTGGACATCGCCGGCGCGGCCGCCGGTCTGCTCCTGCTCAGTCCGCTGCTGGCCACCGTTGGCCTCGCCATCTTCTTCGACGACGGGCGGCCCGTTCTCTTCCGCCAGACGCGAGTCGGACTGAATGGGCGGCGCTTCCAGATCGTCAAGTTCCGAACGATGACACGGGACGCCGACCGCTTAAGGGATGCACTCCGGGCCCGGAACGAGGTTCGCGGCGCGGCTTTCAAGATGACCAACGATCCTCGCGTTACGAAGCTCGGACGCTGGTTGCGCCGCACCAGCGTCGACGAGCTGCCGCAGCTCTGGAACGTGCTGTGCGGTGACATGAGCCTCGTGGGGCCGAGACCGCACCCCCTCGACGACGTGGCCGGCTACGACGCCTGGCACTGGCGGCGGCTGTCGATGAAGCCGGGCATCACCGGCCTTTGGCAGGTGCGAGGGCGCCGAGAGGCCGACTTCAACCAGTGGGTGCAGCACGACCTCGACTACATCGACGGTTGGTCATTGTGGCTCGACCTCCGGCTGCTGGTCTCGACCATTCCAGCCATGCTTCGCAGCGAGGGTCGGTGATGGTGGCAGTCGGTCCCGGCGCGGACAGCGGGGCGCGGGTCACCGTGGTCGGTTGCGGGCACGTTGGGGTGGTGATGGCGGCCGGCCTGGCCCGACTCGGACACAACGTGATTGGGATGGACGTGAATGCGGAGCGGATCGATGCGCTCTCCCGGGGTGAGTCCGCCTTCCACGAGCCAGGGCTGAAGGAGCTGCTCTCGGATGGCCTGGCAGATGGGCGTCTCGGGTTCACCACAAGCCATGAGCGGGCGATCCCCGACGCGGAGTTCATCTTCCTGGCCGTCGACACACCGTCCACACCATCCGGAGCGGCCGACCTGCGGAACGTCCGCTCGGCGACTCGCTCGATCGCTGCGGCGCTCAACGGGAGCGCACCCATCATCGTCAACAAGAGCACATCGCCCATCGGGACGGGGGAAACGATCGAGACCATCCTGCGGCTCGGTTTGGCGGGGCATGGCCCCACACCCCGAATCGTCTCCAACCCGGAGTTCCTCCAGCAGGGCCGAGCGGTCGAGGATTTCTTCCACCCCGATCGGATCGTGATCGGCGCTCGCAACCTCGATGACGCCTATGCGGTGGCGGCCCTGTACGGGCCGCTGGGTGCGGAGGTCGTGATCACGGACCTGCGAACCGCAGAGATGATCAAGTACGTCGCCAACTCCTTCCTCGCGACTCGGATCTCGTTCATCAACGAGGTTGCGCGTCTGTGTGAGCAGATCGGGGTCGATATCGACGAGGTGGTCCAGGGCGTGGCCAGCGATCCGCGGATCGGTGCTCAGTTCTTCCGACCGGGCATCGGATTCGGCGGCAGCTGCCTACCCAAGGACGTCGCCGCGCTTCGGTATGTGGGGGAGACCGTCGGTGTCGCGACCCCGGTACTCTCGGCCGTCCAGGAGGTCAACCAGGCGCAGCGAACCAGCGCCGTCCGAAAGCTCCGCCACGCCCTGGGGACGCTCGAGGGCGCCGTCATCGCCGCTTGGGGCCTGACGTTCAAGGGTGGCACCGAGGACGTCCGTGAGTCACCAGCCAGGGATGTGATCGAGCTCCTCCTCAACGAAGGAGCGACGGTCCGCGTGTACGATCCGGCGGCGTTCCGCGAACGGCTCCCCGGGCGGCTGGCAGCCCTTGTCTTCGACGGCCCCCTCGAAGCGGCGCAGGGGGCCGAGGCACTCGCCGTCCTGACCGATTGGCCCGAGTTCCGGCAGATCGAACTGCCCCGCGCCCGAGCCGTGATGGCGGGCGACGTGCTCTTCGATGGCCGCAATGTGCTGGAGCGATCGGCAGCCGAGGCGGCCGGCTTCCGATACATCGGCGTGGGCCGCGGCCGCCCGTTCTCCGGCACGGCGCTCCTGGCGGAGATCACAGAAGTCGCGTGAGGATCCTGGTCGCCGGCGGCGCCGGCTTCATCGGAAGCCATCTCTGCCGGAGCCTGATGCAGGGCGGTCATCAGGTCGTCTGCGTGGACAACCTCTCCACCGGTTTGCTCGCGAACGTGGACGACCTGCGGGAACATCCCGGCTTCCGGTTCGTCGAGGCCGATGTCCGAGAGACGCCACTCGTCGAGGCCGACGCGATCATCCACCTGGCTTCGCCGGCCAGTCCGGTGGACTACGAGCGCCTGGCGCTCGAGACCCTGGCGGCGAACTCATTCGGGACATGGCGCCTCGTGGAGGTCGCCCTCGAAACAGGCGCCAAGCTGACCTACGCCTCAACGTCAGAAGTCTATGGCGACCCGCTCGTGCACCCCCAGGACGAGAGCTACTGGGGCAACGTGGATCCCGTCGGCCCCCGCTCGATGTACGACGAGGGCAAGCGCTTCGGCGAGGCCCTCCTGACGACGGCACACCGGGTGCAGGGACTTCGAGCGACCATCGTGCGGATCTTCAACACGTACGGACCCGCGATGCGGGTGGGAGATGGTCGCGTCATCCCCGAGCTGGTCACCGCCGCGCTGACCGGTCGGCCGCTTGTCCTCCATGGCGGGGGAGCGCAGACGCGCTCGTTCTGCTACGTCGAGGACCTCATCGAGGGGCTCCTCCGCGTGGCCCTGGACCCGGGCGCCGATGGCGAGACCTTCAATCTTGGGAACCCGGAGGAGGTCACCATTCGCGAACTGGCCGAAGCCGTCCGGGACGTGGCCGGCAGCTCCTCGCCGATCGTTTCGGTGCCGGCGCGCGTGGGCGACCCGCGCCGGCGGCGGCCCGACATCGGGCGCGTCCGCGGCCGGTACGGCTGGGAGCCCCGGGTCGGGCTGCGAGATGGCCTCCGGCGGACGGTCGCAAGCTGGCCGCTTCTCCCAGCCGCTGTGCCGACGAACGCCCCAGGGAAGGACTGACGCCACCATGGCCGACATCCCCCGCGTGGATGTGCTCGGCGTTGGCATCAGCGCCATCAACGTTCCCGCGGCTGTGGAGGAGATCGGTCGCTGGATCGATGCCCGGGAGCAGCACTACGTCTGCGTGACGGGCGTGCACGGCGTCATGGAGAGCCAGCGTGACCCGGAGCTGCGGCACATCCACAACGCGTCGGGCCTCACGACGCCCGACGGGATGCCGATGGTCTGGGCGGGCCGGTGGGCGGGAGCCCGGCAGATGCGCCGGGTCTACGGCCCGGATCTGATGCTGGCCGTGTGCGAGCGAGCCGCGGAGCGCGGCTGGAAGAGCTTCTTCTACGGAGGCCGCGAGGGCGTGCCCGAGCGGTTGGCCGAGCGCCTTGGACGGCGATTCCCGAGCCTGCTGGTGGCCGGCTGGCTGTCGCCGCCGTTCGGCACGCTGGATCAGGCGGAGGATCGTCGGATCGTCGACGTGATCAACCAGGCCCACCCTGACATCGTCTGGGTTGGCCTGAGCACGCCCAAACAGGAACGCTGGATGGCCCAGCATCTGGGGCGGCTCGAGGCGCCAGTTCTCATCGGCGTGGGAGCGGCCTTCGACATTCACGCCGGGACGCTGCCGCAGGCTCCTCGCTGGATGCGCGAGCACGGCCTCGAATGGCTCTTCCGCCTCTGGAAGGAGCCGCGTCGGCTCTGGCGGCGCTACCTGTCCAACAACCCTAGGTTCGTTCTCGCGATCCTGCGCCAGCGGCCCTACCTTCGCTGAATCTCGGGGCCGAGCCTTCCCCTGCGGCGCAGGGCAGCGGCATAGACGTCGAGCAGCTGCGGGTAGTTGGCCTCGGCCGAATACCGCTCCTCGAAGACGGCGCGGGCTGTGAGCCCCATGCGGCGCATCACGCCCGGGTGGTCCACTGCCCAACCGACTGCCCGTGCGAGGTCGTCGGGATCGCCCGGATTCACCTGCAGGCCGGTTCTACCTTCCTCCACGATTTCGGCGAGCGACCCGATCCGGGAGGCGATGACCGGAACCCCCCGCGCAAACGCTTCGACCACGACCATCGGGAACCCCTCATACCAGATCGACGGGACGATCAGCGCCGCAGCGTTGCCCAGCTCGGCAAAGACCGCCTCCCTGGGTCCGGGGCCGAGCGCGACGACCCGAGCGTCGGCTGCGGCTCGGACGTCGGCCTCGAGCGGGCCGCCGCCGAGGACCCTGCAGGTCGCGCTGGAAGGCGTCCGCCGCCAAGCTGCGATCAGCGTCCGGATCCCCTTCTCGGGAACCAGCCGGCCCGCGACCAGAAACGACCGCCCGCCGCCGCCAAGCCCCGGGTCGACCTCCAGGAAGTTCGGCTTCACCACGGTTCGGCGGGCGGGCAGGCCACCCCGAAGAAGCCGCGTCCGGGCGAAGCTGGTCAAGGCAATGAAGCGATCGACATCGTGGCGCCAGGTGCCCCGAGCACGGTGGAAGGCGAGCATAGCCGCGACGGTGCCGCTCTGTGCTCGGGAATCCCGATAGCAGCCGTACCGGAGCGCCGGCCAGGCGATCGTCCGGCCCAGGCACACCTCGCACGGCCCGCCATCACGAAACAACGTCGCAGCGGGACAGACGAGGCGGTAGTTGTGCAGGGTTTGGACCGTCGCGGCACCGGCCTGTCGGGCGGCGACGTGCACCGCCGGGGAGAGCAGTGGCAACGTGTTGTGGACGTGAACGATATCGGGCTGCAGGCGCCTGACCGTGCGCTCCACCATTCCGGACCAGCGAAACGACCAGGTCGTTTCGGCGGCGAGAGCCAGGCGCTGCCAGGCAGACGGGCGCTCCGGGATCGATCGGTTGTCGGCGATCAGAGTCTCGACTCGATGGCCCCTGGCATGGAGGAGCGCGGTCTCCGCGGCGACGACCGCATCCTCGCCACCGCTCTCGCGGTACCGCTCATGGATGATGAGCACCGTCAGGCGCGTCATGTCCTCCGGGGTCCGGGGCTGATGCAGCATCGGCCAGGCGCAGGCGCCGTCACCTGGCAGGCGTGGCAACCCGGCGGAGATCCCGCGGCCGCGCAGATTCCTCTGCCGACTTGATCTCCGTGGTCGCCTCGCCGGACCAGGCGAACCGGGCGGCGGCGATCCCCAGCCCGAAGAGGGTCCAGAACCAGATGCCCCCCTGGGGGCCTTCAAGGTAGGGATCGAAAGAGGTATCCACGAGCACGGCGGCCCAGTAGACAAAGATCCAACCGAGGATGCGCGTCCAGATGAGGTCACCACGTCCGCGGGCTCTGAATGCGGCGCGCAGGACGGTCACGGCGAACACCAACTGCAGCAGCACCCAGGAGACGAAGCCGGGCACGCCCGAGCGCGCCAGGATCTCCAGGTGGCTGTTGTGGGGCGCACGCAGGGAGTGGTTGGCCTCGATCTGGAAGCCGTCCGCGTCGGCCAGGTTGATCCCATAGCCCTTCCCGGTCCAGAAGTAGGGACCGAAGACCGTGTAGTCGACGATCTTCGACCACCAGGCCAGCCGGAACTCCTTCGTTCCCTGCAGTCCGGCGTTCCCCGTGTCGTTGAGGACACTGACCACATTGGAGGCAAGCTGTCCGATGGAGACGCTCCGGCTCCCGCCCACGTCCACGGTCGGGTTCAGCAGTCCGGCGCTGACCGCCAGCAGGAGGGCGACGAATCCGAGCGAGAACCACCTCACGGACGAGCGGATGAAGAGCCCCGAGGCGATCGCCATCGAAGCGGATAGCAGGCCCCCCCGGTTGATGGCTCCTGACACGGCCACGGCGACGAGCCAGCCCGCCCAGATCAGGCCCTCGGCCCAGCCACCGGCGGTTCCCAAGAGGCCGTACAGCCCAACCAGCACGAACGCGCCCACGCCGGCGAGGTGAACGCCCATGTCGCCGCCTTTGAAGAACACGATCGGCACGTCGGAGCCAGGCGGTACCGGCAGAAGCGATCCGAAGCGGATCGTCAGGATTGCCGCGATCGGGACCCAGATCAGGAACCACGGAATGACCCGGCGATACCAGCGCGCGATTGTCACGAAATGCGCCGGCCGGACCGTGATCGAGACCGCCAGCGCGAACAAGCCATAGCCCCAAGTGACCGCATCCCGGAGTGCGTCGAGGCCGTACAGGCCGATGTACGGCACGGTGCGCACGAGGCCCCACGCCATGAACAGGAAGAGAAACCCGTGGACTGGCCCCAACTTCGCCCGGGGCAGTGCCACCACGATGGCCAGAAGGCCGATCGCGAGCACCATCTCGCTCACGTAGAGTTGGCCCACCCCGACGTGGGCGAGGCCTCGGCCCAGAAAGGCGTACCCGACGAGCAGGATTACGAGCGCACCCTGGAAGACCGCCACGATTCGGCGGCCCAGGATGAGGAGCGTTGTCAGGCCGACGCCTCCACCGATGATGAGAACAGCGCCGGGCGGCGTCAGGGTAACGAGCGTCCCGACACCCACGCCGAGGACGATGGCGACTGTCAATCGGCGCCAGGCTCGAGCATCGTAGGACCTGGGCGCCCGGTGGACCGGCGCCGGGCGGACCGCCGAAAGGGCCGAACCGAGGCGGGAGGAGAGGCTCATCAGAGATCCCCGCGGGCCTCGGCACCGAGGTTGCGTCGGCCCCGGGCGGAATGCGACCCGGGGCAGCGGAGGTGGGCCGGCGTGCGGAACAGGTTCGGCATCAGAGGACCCTCGGGGTGGCCGGAGTATACCGGGCGGATGCCGGCCAACCATCTCGTCCCGAATCCAGCCGGTGCGGGGGCGCAACATAGGCGTTCGCGGCCGCTGCGGCCGGAAACCGGACGGGCGAGAATAGCTAGCACGTTCCCGTTCGCGGAGGGACGGTGTTGTCACGCCTGAGGAGAGGGTAGGGCATGGACCCGACGGAACGAGGACGGCTTGGCGCCAGTCAGGTCACGGTGACCCGCCTCGGCCTTGGCACGGTGCCGCTTGGCGGTCTCTATGAACAGGTTGACGAGGCCGATGGGCTCGCCCTCGTGCGACGGACCTACGAGCTCGGGATTCGGCTCTTCGACACCGCACCGCAGTACGGGGCGGGTCTGGCCGAGCGCCGCCTGGGGATGGTCTTGCCCGATTTCCCGCGCGATTCCCTGATCGTGGCCACCAAAGTGGGGCGACTCCTTCGGCCCGTCTCCCTGGCGACCAAGGCGCGCCAGGTGTTGCAGGAAGCTGCGGCGAACCGAGACCTCGGCAGGATTCGCCTGGGGCTGCGACACCTGGGCGAACGGCTCCGATCCCACCCACCCCGGAGCGCTTCTGCCGGTGACGCTCGAGGAGCCGAAGAACCAACCACCACCCAACTCGAGCCGGTCTTCGACTTCAGCTACGACGGGGTGATGCGCTCCCTCGAGGAGAGCCTCGCCCGCCTGCGCCTGGACCGCGTGGACGTCGTCTACCTCCACGACCCGGACTACTACCACGACCAGGCGCTGGCAGCGTTCAAAGCGCTTGAGCGGCTCCGCAGCGCAGGGACGATCGGCGCGGTCGGCGTCGGGATGAACCAGTCGGCCATGCTGGCCAGGTTCGCTCGTGAGGCCGCTTTCGACTGCTTCCTGGTTGCCGGGCGATACACCCTCCTCGACCAGACGGCCCTGGATGACCTGTTGCCGATCTGCCAGGAGCGCGGCATGAGCATCGTCATCGGCGGGGTCTACAACAGCGGCATCCTCGCCGATGCCCGGCCGGGGACGCACTTCGACTACCACACTGCGCCGCCGGCCGTTCTGGAGAGAGCCCAGCGCATTCAGGCCGTCTGCGCCCGGCACGACGTTCCGCTGATGGCCGCGGCGATCCAGTTCCCCTTCGGCCATCCGTCCGTTGCGACGGTCCTGACCGGCTCGCGATCGCTCACCGAGATCGAGCAGAACGTTGCGATGTTCCGCCATCCGATCCCCGACGCGATGTGGGATGAGATGCGCCGCGAGCGGCTCATCGCCGATCACGTTCCGACGCCGGGGGCGGCCACGCGGGCCCCTGCCGGGACTCCTGGCTGAGACGACCTCAGGGAGCTGTAAAGGAGGCGGGATGCGGTTCACGGAACAGGCGCTCTCCGGCATCTACCTGATCGACCTGGAGGAGCGCCGGGACGATCGCGGCTTCTTCGCCCGGACGTTCTGCGCACGCGAGTTCGCCGAGCACGGCTTGGTGGCCCGCGTCGCGCAGTGCAACCTCTCCTACAACGTCCACAAGGGCACCCTGCGCGGTCTTCATTTCCAGGACCTGCCGGCCGCCGAGGCCAAGCTCGTGCGATGCATCAGTGGTGCGATCCACATGGTGGTCGTCGACCGGCGCCCTGGCTCGCCGACCTACCTGCGGTACATTGGTGTGGACCTGCACGCCGCGGAGCGGCGGGCCCTTTATGTGCCGGAGCTCTGCGCCAACGGCTACCAGACGCTCACGGGCGGCGCCGAGGTCGCCTATCAGGTCAGCGAGTTCTACACGCCCGAGTCGGAGCGCGGGATGCGGTACGACGATCCCGTGCTCGGGATCGCCTGGCCGCTTCCCGTGACGGTCATCTCCGACAAGGACCGCGGCTGGCCGCTGCTCGCACCGGATGGGGCCAGTCGATGATCATCGTCGACGATGCGCTCAAGGCCCGCGTAGCGGCGGGGAACCCGGTGCGGGTTGCCATCGTAGGGGCCGGCTTCCAAGGTCGTGGGATCGCCAATCAGATCATCAACTCGACCGCCGGGATGCGTTTGGTGGCGATTGCCAATCGGACGCTCTCGACGGCGGTCCGAGCCTACCGCGAGGCCGGCCTCGACGATGTCACAACTGTGACCTCGGCCGGTGCTCTGCACGACGCTATCGACAAGGGTCGACCAGCCGTCACGGATGACCCGCTCCTCCTTGCCGAGACGGAAGCTGTCGAGGCGATCGTCGAGGTAACGGGTACGGTCGAATACGCTGCCCGTTTGGTCGTCCACGCTATCGACCACGGCAAGCACGTGGTTCTGATGAACGCGGAGCTGGACGGAACCGTGGGTCCCCTCCTGAAGACCCGCGCTGACCGGGCTGGTGTGATCCTCAGCGGCTGCGATGGGGATCAGCCCGGGGTTCAGCTCAACCTCTATCGGTTCGTGACCGGCCTCGGACTGCGGCCGCTCCTGTGCGGCAACATCAAGGGTCTGGAGGATCACTACCGAAACCCGACCACCCAGCAGGGCTGGGCCCAGCGCTGGGGCATGAGCGCCCCGATGGTTACGAGCTTCGCCGACGGTACGAAGATCTCCTTCGAGCAGGCGATCGTTGCCAACGCGACCGGGCTGCGGGTGGCGCGGCGCGGGATGCACGGCCACCATGTCAGCGGCCACATCGACGACCTGACCGGACTGTGGGACGTCGCCGAGATGGAGCGCCTTGGCGGCATCGTCGACTACGTCGTGGGAGCCGAGCCCGCGCCCGGCGTCTTCGTCTACGCCACCCAAGACGACCCGAAGCAGCGTCACTACCTGGCCCTCTACAAGCGCGGCGAGGGGCCCCTCTACAGCTTCTACACCCCGTATCACCTCTGTCATTTCGAGGTTCCGACGTCCGTCGCTCGCGTCGTCCTCTGTCGCGATGCGGTCATCGCGCCGATCGGGCCGCCGGTCGTCGATGTCGTGACCACGGCCAAGGTAGACCTAAAGCCGGGCGCCGTGATCGATGGCCTGGGTGGCTATCTGACGTACGGCCAGTGCGAGAACAGCGACGTGACCATCAGCGAAGATCTCCTGCCGATCGGGCTGGCCGAGGGTTGCCGGGTGCTGCGTGCCCTGCCGCGCGACGCGGTGCTGACGTACGCCGACGTGGAGTTGCCCGCCGGTCGGCTGGTCGATCGTCTCCGTGCCGAACAGACGGCCCACTTCTTCGGTCAGCATCCCGCAGGGCCGGCCGCACGGACGCCTCCGGCGGGCTGACGGGCCGCGCCGGTCGGGACGCCGCGTCATCTGCGGAGGGTAGACCGATGGCCGTCCCGCGGGCTCGGGCCCATCGCGGGCTTCTCCATGGGTTGCCTGCGGGGCCCTGCGAACCCGCGGGGTGCCCGCGACGACCGCGCCGGCTGTCGCTGTGGCTGCTCTGGTCGCTCTTCGAGGACTTTCAGGCCACGCCCGGCGGCAAGAACGGCCGCTATCTGCGCTCTCGGGAGGCGGCGTCGCTGCTCGGTGCCGCAGGCGTCCCGTCGCTACCCGGGTGACGGCGGGCATTCGACGTTCGTTGGCCCTCCCGCCCGGCTAGGTCGATGTATGCGTCGGCGACGCGATCCGCAGAGAAGGATCGCGCCAGGACGCGGGCGCACTGCGACGCCTGCGTCCAGCGCGTCGAGTCCTGCAACAGCGAACGATACGCTGCGGCGAGCTCCTGGTCGTCGCGGCAGACCAGGCCGTTGGCACCGTCCTGGAGCACATCCGCGCTGAGCGATGGCGACCCGGCGATGGGCGTCGCTGTCGCGACCGCCTCCACGACTGTTGCCGAAGCTGTCGGGACGCGATAGCGCGTCGGGAACGACGCAACGCGGACCGATCCCGCCAGCCGGCGGAGTCGAGGGGCGTCGAGCCCCCCGAGCAACTCGATGCGGCGTCGGATCCCCGAAGGCAGGTCCATCACCAGCGTCGACAGTGCGGGCTGCGGTGGTCCTTCCACATAGAGGCGCGTGCCCCGATCTCCGAGCCGTGCGAACGCCCGAACAGTGGCTGCCCGATTCTTGTAGGCCTCGGTGCCGGTGTGCAGGATGGCATCCTCGCGATCCTCGAAGCCGCCACCGTGGTAAGCCGGAAGATCGATGCACGGCGGGATGAGGAGGATGCCAGCTTCCAGGATGCCCAACTGTGTCGCGAGGCCCTCCCGGACCTCACTGCTCAAGGCCACGACGTGGTCCGCGCGACCATAGGCGAACCGCTTGTAGGTGGCGCGGAGCCGCTGGAACCGTGGCGCTGCCGTCGCCCAGCCGAGGTCGTGGGCGAGGCTACAGGAACGAGCGCCCGTCGCAAACGGCAGCGCCCCGTTGTTGAGCACCAGATCCGGACCAAGACTCTCGATGAGCCTCGCACCGCGCGTGAGCCAGGCCACCGACAGACCTGAACCGCCCTGGGTTTCGTGGAGACCCTGACGGTTGGGATCAAGCGGCGGGACTCACCTCCGATCTGGCATGGTAGGCGGCCTCGAACTCGGCGGGCGGCAGGTAGCCGCAGGCCTCGTGGAGCCGTTGGGTGTTCCAGAACTCGACTCATTCGGCGGTCGCGAGCTCGACCTGCTCGACCGAGCGCC
>JAJYJR010000581.1 GCA_021789355.1 Chloroflexota bacterium
ATCCACTCGGCCCCGGTCCGTTGCTCCGGGCCGACCGCTCCTGGACCCTGGCGCGATCCCTCGCCAATTCCGACGGAAATCGTCGGATTTGAGTCTAGTGGCTCGACGGGGGCACGTCAACGGAGTGCAGGGTTCAGGTGCAGGGCATGCCGAAACGCGCCACTGGTCAACACTGCTCGGCACGAACCTTGTCCGGTGGCGCCCCCATCCCTGTCGACCGTTGGCCAGCTCTCAGCTGGCCGGCGTAGTCCCTCGGGCTCGGATCGCGTTCTCGAACTTGAGCGCCGACATCGCCAGAGGTTGTGGCTCGCCACAGAGCGGCACGATGACCGGTGTCGCGACTAGGTCGTTTCGCTCAAGCAGCTCGAGTACCTCGGCAGCGAGCCCGAGTCCAATCAAGACATCCCCAACGTCCACCCACGTGGGAATCCTGTTAAGACCACTCTTTGGCCAGCGGTCGGGTGCAGCCGTTGACAGCTTTCCACGTCCAACGAGCCGTTCGGCCACGACGCCCGGGCGGCGGCCCATCCAAGCGTCAGTCTTCCACCGCCCCCGGTCGATCCACCATTCGTGGCTGTGCAGGATCGCGTTGCGAGCCTCGAATAGCTCCGCGATCTCGTCAACTAGGGAGGGCACGTCTGCCCCTCCTTCAACGCGGGCGAGGTGCGCACCGAGCATGTCCGCCACGCCATTCCTATTCGCGGCGTCCCCTCCGAGCTCTTTGTGGACGGCATGGCGGACGTACGCCTCGATGATCGCCGCGAGAACGACAACTGCCGCGACCGCGTGACTGTTCTCTGCCCGTGGCTCCCTGAGTTCGGCGCCCTCCTCGTACTCGAACGGGGGCGGGTAGTCCCAAGCGAGCAACTGATCTAGCAGTGTCCCGAGCGCGAAACCCCAGACATCACCGACGAACGTCAACACAGCTCGATCCTCGTGGAGTGTGGGACGGCCCCGGAGCGGCGCCCCCGTCAGGCGATGTCGTAGTCGGTGTCGTCGCGGAGCGTGTTGAACACGTCAGGCGTGATCCAGTGCCGCCATCCACCCCACACCTGAGGGGGTGGAGTCAGCTTCGTGCCAACCCCCTGCCATGCGGTCAGCTCTACCGATATCGAACCCGATCCCTCTCGCCGTAGGTTCTCTAGCTCACTCACGAGGGGCAGGAAGTCAGTATCGGCAGTCACGAGTACCGCTACATCGACCGCGTTGGTGAGGGCCTGCCCGAGGACGTCAATTGCCATCTGGACGTCGATGCCCTTTTCGCGCACGAAGGGTTCCTCGGTCAAGGTGCAGCGCTGCTTGCAGCGCATGTCTTGCGCCTTGCACAGATCGAACTCATAGCGAAGCGGGTGCGTACGGACGATGAGCCGAGGATCGGCCGCCTGCTCCCATGCGGCGCGCTGCCGCTTCCACGCGTCCAGGCCGCCCTGGTCCCACCTACCGTGAGGGATGCCGCGGAACACCGCGACGCGCACGAGTCTTCGCCGAGCCCTTCGTTCTGGAAGCTCCTGGTTCGCCGCTAACCACTCTCCGAGTCGGGTCGGCCAGAAGGACCCATAGGCAGGTGGGGGCTTCGAACTGGCGAAGCTCTCATACTGGTCTCGGGCACGGTGATACGCGTTCGCCCAGTCAATGAAGACGCCCACGCGCACGTCGCCATCTTGTGAAGCTGGCTTCTGGGCCCTGCTGACGTCCGATCGGGCGTGCCTGTACCTCGCCGGAGCTGCGTGGGGTGGCTTCTTACTGTGGCGCGAACGTGCCACGGCCCGACCGCCCGGGGCGAGCGAGAGGCCCAATGACCGCCGGGCAAGAAAAGCCCCGCCTGTCCATTACGGAGGGCGGGGTGGTTGCCAGCAATCTATGGGATCCCGGCAAGTTTGTCAAGATGGCGAATCCGTCCGAAAGTACTTGACAGCAAATCTCACTTGGTTCCACTGGCGCTAATACTACCAGTTTACGATATCCAGAATACGCAGAACGCCGAGAAGTTGAGAAGCTTCGGCCGCTCGGTGCTCGCGACCCGCGTCGCCGCCCTGCGTGGTGCGCTCGCCGGGCGCCGTGGCATGCGGGCGCAAGTCAGTCGGGCGACGGGACCGGCGAACGCCTGCCCAGCGTGCGAACAGGAGCGTGCTGCGGTTGCCCGGGGCGGCCCCGCGTCTTGTCGTCATCGCTGCGCCCGAGGGGCCCTGGCGCGATGCGCTCGTCGCGGCGCCGCTCTGCTTGGTGCACCTCGGCGCGCTGCTCGCGGCTGCCGGCCCCGAGCACTCGGTCGTCGGTCGCGCCCTTGCCGGCGCGCAGCTCGCGCGACTCGATCGCCTCGTGGGTCGGCTCGACGCCTCTCTGCTCCATTCCGGCCATCATCGACGCGGGGAGATGACCGCCGAGGAGCGACGATCGGTCGGCGAGGTTGTCGACACGCTGGCGGGAGCGCCGCGGCGGTGACGGACCATCCCGGACCGGCTCGGCCGTTGCTCAACTCCAGCCAGCAACGTGCACTGGTCGTGGCAGAGCCTCGGCGAGATCGACGCACGCGGCATGCGTGCCTACGGCGACACGGATCCGGCGCTGGGAGAGTGGCTGGATCCCCGCGTGCAGCATCTCATGGACCTGGCGCTCGAGCTCGAGGTCGTCGTCCCGTCGCGCTGACGCGCTGCCTCCCGGCGGCACGCGTCCTGTGCCCGCCGACCACTGGAAGCAGGCCGTTGATCACTCTTGCACGGCTGTACCCATGGGCCGTACCCTCCGCGACTGAGGGAGTCAACGGCTCGAGGCGCGCTGCGGATTCGTCCCGTTCGTTGCTGCCATCCGAGCCCAATGCGGGCGGCAGGCGCGGTCAGCGTTCGTGTGGTCACGTGTGTGCCGCCCGAGAGGGAGGTATGGTCGTGCCCGGACCCGATCGCGGCCTGGCGATCCTGCTGAGGTCTCGTACTCGACGGAAGGGTGTGTCGCTGCTGCTGGCAGGCGCCCTGCTTTGGGCGTTCGCTGGGAGCGTGGCGGCGACGCCGCCGGGCACACTGGATCAGAGCCAGCCCAATGCTCCGTACGGGTGGGGAGCGTACACATGGTCCGCTCAGACGTTCACAGCCGGCCTGAGCGGCGCCCTGACCGGCGTTCAGCTGGACTGCTTTGAGGCCGATGCCGCCAACTACCCGGGCTACACGATCCAGGTCTGGGCGACGAGCGGGGGGGAGCCGGTGGGCCCTGCCCTGGCGATCAGTGACCCGGTTCTGCCCTACCTGCCGGGCGCATGCGCAAACACCTGGGTCGACTTCACCTTCTCGTCACCCGCGACGGTAACCGCGGGCACGCAGTACGCGATCGTGTGGACGACCAGCAACCGTTACTGGGGTTTCGCCCAGGGCTCCCAGTCATCTGATCCCTACTCGGCAGGTACCCAGTGGACTTCGATGGCGGGCACGACGTGGGCACCTGAGGACTACCGGGACTGGGCGTTCCGGACCTACGTAACGACATCCGAGTCCACATCCACACCAGTGCCGCCCCGGGTCGTGCAGTTCTGGATCACCAAGAGCAACGACGCGAGTGCCCCGGTGGCTCCAGGCTCGCAGGTGAGCTTCGCCATCGCCCTGAGCGTCACCGGTGCCCAGGGACCGGTGGTCGGGATCGGCGTCGTCGATCAGCTTCCTGCTGGAATCGGATCGGTGACCGCCATCAGCGACGGCGGGTCGTACGACCCGGCCGCGAACCGTGTCAGCTGGTCGGGCCTGTCCATGACCGGCACCATGGCCCTGACCTACACGGCCGTGGTCTCCGCGTCCGCGACGCCCGGGACCTACACCAACACGGCGACGATCGTGCAGGGGTACTGCGGCCAGACCTGCACGGCCTCGTCGGACGTGACGGTCGCAGTTGCGGCAACGCCTGCACCGACGCCGTCGCAGCCGGCGGCGAGTGCCTCGCAGGCAGGCGGCGCTGTCGGCGGTGAAGGCGGCGCTCCGACCCTGCCCCCGACCTCGGGGGTGCCGCAGCGAGGAGGCGGAGGCAGCCCGATCGTACTCTTGGTCATCGGGGCCCTGGTGGCAGCATCACTGGTGATGGCTGGTGGTTCGCCGCGTCGCCGACGCCCCGCGAACGACGGCGACCGCTAGCCACCTGCCGCGGACTGCGGATCAACACAGCCGCGCTCCATTCTGGTGAGGTCCGGGTCCCATCGGACCCGGACCTCACTGCGCGACAGCCATCCACCTCGCCTACCGGATGCCGGCGGACCGGCAGGCCGCCGCGCCGACGGCGCTGCAGAGATCGGCGGCGCTCACCCACCCGTCCTTGACGACCGTCGCGGCCATGTTCGCGCGGGTGACCCAGGTGGCGTTCGGCAGGAG
>JAJYJR010000582.1 GCA_021789355.1 Chloroflexota bacterium
GGGCTCTGTCTCGACGTGGGGCACATGTGCGTCCCGGGGACGAGCGGCCCGGAGCGCGACCCGTACGTCTGGCTGCGCGAGCTCGGTCCGAGCGCCCCGGAGGTCCAGCTCCAGCAGTCGGATGCGGCGGCAGACCACCATTGGCCCTTCACCCCCGAGCGCAACCGTCAGGGCCGGATCGACGCCGACCGCGTAATCGATGCGCTCGGCGAGGGTGGCACGGAGGCGTGCACCCTGATCCTCGAAGTGATCCCGGCGTTCGAGCAGGATGACGACGCGGTGATCGACGACCTCGTCCGATCGGTCGACTACTGGCGCGAAGCGCTGGTCCGGCACGGCGTCGAGGCGCCGAACCGAGCATGAGGGCGACATCGGTCAAGTCCCAACTCGTGGCTCACCCTCCGCGTCCGACGCCGGCCCAGCGGCCAGCGCTCGGCGCAACAGCGCAGCACCGGGCGCGCCGCCGGTCGACTCGGTTGGTGCGGATGGACACTGGAACTGCCCTATTCCAGCGGTCAGGGTGGTCTCCCCCATCCGCAAGGGCGGTTCACCAGGACCCAGGGGTACCACCCGTTTCGGGCGCAGCGCCTACGCGTGAATGTCAACTGCAAGATGCCAAGATCAGGCCAGCACCCGATCGAGATACGAATCGTCGAGCGTCCCGTTGCGGAGGGCGGCCCGGTAGCAGTCCAGCGTGCGGCGGACCCCCTCGTCGAGCGGCGTTTCCGTCCAGGTTCCGAGCGCCTCGACGATCGGGCGACCGTCGAAGGCCTCGGGCAGGGGCAGCGGCCGGTCGTCGAAGGTGATCCGGCCGCGGGCATCGGGCGCGTTCGCCTCGATGCGCTCGACGATCTCGTCCACGCCGACGGTGCTGCCGCCCACGTTGTAGACGGCGGCGCCCTGGAACGGGGCCCGGGACGCCCGCAGGAATGCCCTGGCCGTGTCATCGGTGAACTGGAACTGGTAGCGCCCGCCAAACCCGACGTGGTAGGGGCGCCCGGCCGCCGCCGCTATCATGGCCACTGTCGGCTTGGACGTCATGCCCTGCTCGCGCCCCGGGCCGTACACGGAATGCGGTCGGAGCCCGATGCTCGAGATCCCGTCGTTCTGCCAGTACACGCCTGCGCCCTGTTCGTTGGCGACCTTGAAGACGCCGTAGTGGGACGTCGGGAAGAATGGGGCATCCGCGGCCAGGGTGGCCTCGCGGTAGTGGCTCTTCGGCCCGTACACGGCGGCGCTGCTCGCGTACACGACGCGCTCGATGCCGAGCCGCCTGGCGAGCTCGAAGATCGTGATCGTGCCGGCGACGTTCACCTGCGCACCCCTGACCGGGTCGGCCGCGCAGAAGGGGAGCTGCATGCCCGCCAGGTGGATGATCCGGTTGACCCCGTGCCGTCGCGCTGCCGACTCGAGGAGCCCTACGTCCGAGACGTCGCCGGTCACGACGGTGATCCTGTCGAACTCCGCATCCGAAAGGATCAGCTTCAGGCGCTCGAACCGGCGACCGGTCGTGAGGACGACGACGGGCACGTCCTCCTGGACGAGGTTCCTGACCACCCAGGAGCCGATGCAGCCCGTGCCGCCGGTAACGAGTACGCGCTCGTCAGCCACGTCTTGCCTCTCGCCCCACCCGCCCGTGCCGCCCCGGGCCGATCAGCCGACCACCTCGTACCCCTGGACCTCCATGTCCACGTGCAGCGCCTTGAGCGCGGGCTGCAGGGCCGTGTGGGTCTCCGAGGTCCGCCAGCCGGCGGCGGTGGCGGAATCCTGGAAGCGGAACACCAGCTGGTAGCGCGTGGGGGTCTCCGCCTCGCGCAGGAGCTCGACCTTCACGAAACCCGGCGACTGCGCCATCGCGGGCCCGTACTCGTCGGCGACGAACCGCTCGAACGCGACCGTCTTGTCCGGGTGGACGTTGAACGTGAGGTGTCGTTCGATCAAGTCGAAGCCTCCTCTCGGGGTGCGATCGTGCGTGGCATGCAGCGCTGTAGTGGCCTTACCAGTTGACCACTATACCAGCAGCGTCTAGGATGACGCGGGCGAACGTTCAGGGGAGCACCGGTGTCTTGATGGACAAGGATCCTGGTCAGGCCGTCCCGGGCGGTGTGGCCGCCGACGCGCCGGGGGAGAGTCGGTTCACGGTCATCCCGCGGAGCACGCTCCCCGAGGAGGTCGCAAACCGCCTGCTCGCGCTGATCAGGGATCAGCAGCTGCGACCCGGAGCCAAGCTGCCGGCGGAGCGCAGCCTGGCCGCCATGATGGACGTCAGCCGGCCGGTCGTGCGGGAAGCCCTTCGTGCGCTCGCGCTCATGCGGGTGGTCGACATCCGCCCCGGCGCCGGGACCTACATCACGTCCCTGGAGCCGAGGCAGCTGATCGCCCACCTCGACTTCGTGTTCGTGAAGGACAGCGTGGCCCTAGTCCAGCTGCTCGAGGCCCGGCGGGTGGTCGAAGGCGGGAATGCGCGGCTTGCCGCCGTCCGGATCACGGAGAGCGAAACTGCCGCGCTCGACGAACTCCTGGTCTCGCTGGCGTGCAGCATCGACGAGCCCGACCGGTTCAGCGACCTGGACATCGTTCTGCACGAGGCGGTCTGCGGGGCGGCGGACAACTTCCTGCTCTCGCAGTTCATGAGCATCATCAGCACGCTGGGCAAGGTGAGCCGGGAGCGGACGGGCGGTCTCCGCGAGGTGCGCGAGGCCTCGCTGCACGATCACCGCCGGATCCTCGCCGCGCTGCGCGCGCACGATCCGGACGCGGCGGAGCGAGCCATGCTGGACCACCTCGATCACGTCGAGCAGGGACTGCGGCCCGCGGCCGGCTCGAACCCCGCCGGCCCCGCAAACGGCGCGCCCGAGGCCTGGATCCCATGAACCTCCACGGCAGCCACACCCTCGACGCCCCGCGGGACGTCGTGTTCGCCGCGATCTGCGACCCGGATGCCCTCCTCGCGATCATCCCGGGCTGCCGCGAGATCGAGCGGACCGGCGACGCGGAATACCGGGGCCTGATCTCGCTCCGTCTCCCCGGCGTCGTCGGGACGTACCGGACCGTCGTCCGCCTGGTCGACGCCGACCCGCCCTGCCGAGGCCGGCTCCAGGGCGAGCTCTCGGGCAGGCTGGGCACGGTCATAGGAGAAGCCACGTTCCGGCTCGCCGAGTCCGGGGACGGGACGGCGGTCGAGTACGAGGGCCAGGCCGTCATCACCGGGCCGCTGGCCAGGCTCGACGCCCGCTTCGTGGAGGGGCTGACCGGGTCGCTCATCAGGCAGGGACTGCACAACCTGGATTCACGACTGGCGGCCGATCCATCGGCCGCGGACGCGAGCCAGGGCCATCAGCCGACCAGGGAGATTCCAGCGTGACCGTTAGGGATTACTTCTTGCCTCGAACGCTGCCGGAGGCGCTCGGCCTGCTGGAGGGGCACGGCCCGGAGCTGCTGGTCGTGGCGGGGGGAACCGTCGCCATGCCGCTCATCAACGAGGGGATCTCGCTGCCCGATGCGGTGATGGGTCTGCGGCTGGCCGGCCTCGACAGGCTCGAGCGCGCAGGCGACACGCTGCGGATCGGAGCGACGGCGACGCTGACGCAGCTTCTCGACCAGGACGCCGTTCCGATGCTCCGGGAGGCGGCCCGGAACACGGCTAGCTGGTCGGTCCGGAACATGGCGACCGTCGGCGGCAACCTGTTCACGCCGCCCCCCGGTGGCGACGTCGCGGTCGCCCTGCTGGCCCTGGACGCGACGGTGACGCTGGCCAGCGCGCGGCACGAGCGCGTCCTTCAGCTGGGCGAGTTCCTGACGGGGTTCATGAGCAACGCGCTGGCGGCCGACGAACTGCTCGTCGAGATCCGGGTGCCGATCCGGAGCGGTCCGACGGCATACCTGAAGCTCGGCCGGAAGCACGCCAGCACGCCGGCGGTGGTGACCGTCGCCGTACGGCTCGGGTGGCACGAGGGGCGGGTCGCCGACGCGCGCATCGCCCTCGGTGCCGTCGGTCCGCATCCCATCCGGGCACGGGCGGCCGAGCAGATCCTGGTCGGATCCGGACTGAACGCGGACGCGATCGCGTCCGCGTCCGTGGCGGCCGCACGGGAGTGCAACCCGTTCACGGACGGCATCGCCACGGACTGGTACCGGCGCAGGATGGCCGGCCTCTTCGTCCGCCGGGCACTGGAGCAGCTGGCGCCGCGCGCCCGGGGAGAGGGTCGCTAGTGTCGCGCGCCGGAATCAGCTTGGGTCTTGCGGACCGCCCTGGCGAGGATCTCGTCGGCGGTCTTGACCCAGGTGAACGGCGTCGCGCCGGCGTTCCACTCGCGGGTGAAGCGCTCGATGGC
>JAJYJR010000583.1 GCA_021789355.1 Chloroflexota bacterium
CCCGCGCCGCGTGCCGGCGGCGCGGCGGTCGGGCTGCCCGACGGCACGGCCCTGCTCGTGGGCGGCTACGCGAACGAGCGTGAGCGGTCGGGAACGTGCGACCAGCCGGTAGGGCTCGCGTCGGCGCTCAGGTTCGTGCCGTCGCGATGACGACGACTGCCGTGGGCGGGCGCGAACCCGTCACGCTGGTCCTGGGCCGGCGAGCGAGTAGCGGAGGAGCCCTTGCGCTTTGCGCGACCCCGCATACAGTCGCCTCGGGTGTCATCGACGGCATCGACGCGCCGTCGTTTGGGCTGCTCCGCACGAGCGGGTATATGCGCCGGATTCGGTGATACCGCCAGGGGCTCGTCACCCGCGAGCAGCGCGACGCCGTGCTGCACGAGCTCGTCCCCCCGCCGCCTCCCGAGCCGCCCGCGGGGCGGCGCCGGCGCTAGGGGAGGGCTACGGCATGGAGCGTTGGTACACCGCGCGGGGGGTCGCCGAACGCATCGGGATGTCCGTGCGCACGTGCAGCGGGAGGCGCAGGCCGGCCGCCTGCGAGGTCGTCTGATCGGAGTCGGCCCCCGCCCGGCGCTTCGCTTCCGGGGCGTCGACATCCGCCCGCTGGATCGAGGCGCACCGCGTCCGATCTGTTCCCGCCCGACTCGAGGACCTAACCGGCCTCGAGCGCCCCAAGCGCGCGGTGCAGGCCCTGGTCTCGACGGTCCTGGGTCACGCCGACCCGAGCATCACGTACCGGCTCTACAGCCACGTCCTCACCGCAGCCGAGTACGAGGCGGTCCAGGTTATGAGCTTCTTTCCCAAGAGCGCCGCCCCGGTCAAGAACGGCCGGGCGATCGCGGCCGCGGCCGTGCCGGAGCGCTTCCGCCGGAACAAGCCACGTGTGCGATAGGCCTCGCCCGTCTGTCAGTGGACGTTTACCCTGACTGGGGGCAGCCCCGCAAGCATGCCCGCGACCCCAACCATGACGCTGCAGTCGGGCGTCCGATGGGCAGGCGTGATCCGCAACGCGAACCAGGGCAGGTGTGATTCCGCCAGACGCCAGTTCGGCGCGAGCGTACGTGGCGGTTATCCGAAGCCGATCGCGCGCAGGCAACCCCGCCGGGGATCGGTGCCCCTAGGGT
Organism: Chloroflexota bacterium; assembly: GCA_021789355.1. The sequence goes on from JAJYJR010000583.1 coordinate 1,125, forward strand.
CGCTCGCCCAACGGTCGCTTCAGATCGTTGAGGTAGCTCCAGTCGACCACACGGTCCCGTTGAAGTCGGCCGACGACCACGCCGGGCGCGACACCGATCTCTGCCGCGAATTCGCGCACGGCTGGCCGACTCAGGTCACCCGCGGCAAGGAAGGAAGCCAGCGGCTCGCTGGGCACGAGGGTGTCGCGCGCGAACCTGTCGGCGGCCCGCTCCTCAAGGGCGTCTGACCGACCGTCCGGCAGCTCTTCCACGACGTCCCGACGTCGACCACCCTCGAGGAGATGCCCCGCCTCGTGATACAGGCTGAACCAGAACTGATCATCCACATAGTGCCGCAGCGTCAGCTGGATCAAGGGGTTGTCGCGCACCCACCGCGTCGCACCGCTCACGGGTGCGCCCGTGACGCCACGGATCAGCACGAGGCCGACGCCGGCGGTCGCGAGTCGCTCTCGGGCCGCGGCGAGGGCTGCCGCGAAGACGATCGCGCGCGACAGGGCGCGCATTTCCATCATGACCCGGCGCAGGTGGGTTGGATCGTAGGCCGGGAGCGCGGTGGCCTCGACCGACCGCTCACCCTCGCGGAGCCAAACGGTGACGGCCTCCGGCGAGACTCGGCCGCCCCTTCTCATGCGGTAGTTCGCGGCGATCTGACCCCAGTGCTGCTGCCAGCCCGCCGGGCTGCTGACGCCGAAGAACGCCAGGAGTTGGGCGGCGTGTTCAGTCGGGCTGCCAACGTCCTCGAGCACGCCTCGCTCGATCAGGTCGCGGAGGGGGAAACGGCCGAGCCATTCGAGATGCCCTTCGAGCTCGGCGCGAACGCGCTCGCGCGCGAGGGCCTCACGGTAGCGGCTCTCCAGGCCCATCCAGACAGATGCGGATATGCCGAGCACCTGCTCGAGCTGAATGGCAGTCTCAGGCGTGATCGCAGCCTTGCCCGTGGCGATCTCGCTGATCGTCTTGAGCGGCCTGGCCATGCGACGGCTGAGTTCAGCTTGGCTCATGTGACGCTCGGCGAGAGCCTCGACGAGGATCTCGCCTGGCGCCACCGTCCAACGCGGTGCCCACGCGGTCAGCTGTTCAGTCATGGTAGTCCTCGATGGCGAGGATCCGGATACGGGTGACCTGCGCGCGATCGAGCCCGCCGGTCGCGAGTTCCGGGAGTGGGTGGTGGTCGGGCTCGAAGACGAGGCGATACGGACCACGAAGGTCGAGTGCGAACTGTCCCATCCGGTCGCCCGTCAGCGCGTGCGGTCGGCCAGGGACCCCGACGAGTTGGGCAAGCGTCGGTGCCGCCTGTAGCACCGCGAGACGCCTGCGGATGACGGCCCACTGTACAGAACCGAATCGGCGCGCGCCAGCGCGGTCGTCCGCGCAATCGGCTGCCAGGTGGCGGTCCTCGAATGCCACGTCTATCGTCGGAACTCCCCATTGACACAATAACCCTAAGGGTTATCATCATCTCCAATGACCCTGCTGTCAAGCCAGCTCGCGATGTTCCCGCAGGCCGCCCGGCCAGGCGGCCTCGCACACGCGTATGTGCCCATCCTGCTCGCAAAGCGCGGGGAGGTGCGAGCGATGGAGCATCTGGGGGACTCGGTCTGGGAGTCCCTGACGCCATGGTTACGCGTCCTGCCTCCGGAGTTGCGGAGCGGTCGCGACGATGAACCACCGGTCGGGCTCATGACACGGCTAGGGAGAGTTCTTGGGGATCGGCCGGTCTACCTCGACGTGGCTGGTGTCCCCAGACGATCGCGCCAGGCCTCGGTGCTCGACGAACCGTACGTGAAACATCTGTACGAGGCGGCCTTGGCGGCGAATATCGCCTTCGCGCCCGTGTACCCGCTTGGCCGTCGGGACTTGACGGCGGAGATCGGCGCGACCGGCCGGCAGATGGGTCTGGGGGCGGCCGTGGCGGTCCCCGCACAGAACCTCGTCACGTGGGGCGCCGAACGCCTTCGCGATCGTATAGAGGAAGAAGTCCGGATGTTGGGTTTTCCGCCCAGCGAGCTGGACCTCATGCTCGATCTCGGATACCTCGCCCCGGGGCAGGACGACCCGACATCGGTGCTGTGGCTCCTTCGCGAGGTCGCGAATGCCCAATCGTGGCGGAGTGTCGTCTTGGCCGGCACTGCCGTTCCAGATTCCGTCGCGGAGGAGATCCTTGAGGACTCGCTCAACGGGATCCCGCGCCGGGATCTCGACGTGTTCAACTCCGCGGCGGCGGCGGTCCCGTTCCCAGTTCGGTACGCTGATTACGGTATCCAGCACCCGGTGCCACCGACACCCGGGCCCGTCCCGAAGATGCGGGCGAGCATTCGCTATACCGCGGGCCGCTACATCTACGTTGCTCGAGGTTCTGGCGCCATACACGACCTCGGCCACGATGCCAAGGCCGGCCAGTACCGCGAGCTCGCGATCCGTCTTCGGCTTCACCCGCGATTCATCGGCCGCGGCTGCTGCTGGGGCGACGAGCTCCTTGAGGATCTCGCGGACGGAGCCAGCGTCGTGCTTTCGCAGGAGACACTCCGCGCGGCGTCGACCTGTCACCATCTGTCGGCAGTAGCGCACGACGCGACGGCGGCGTAGCTGACACTGCGCACTCCATTGGCGTCGGGCGCCGCTCGGCAGAGAGATGGCGATCGCGAGTTCAGGGCAGCCGAGCATCGCAGCTACGAGCGCCGCACCGATCTCGTGCTCGTCGCGGTCGGGCGGCAGCTCGGCAGGTAGACCGACAGCCCGGCGGCGTGGGAGGGCGGCGAGGGCGGCGAAGGCGGCCACGGCCGGCAGCACGTACCAGCCGCCCTCGAAGACGCCACGACGCAGATGCCAGCGAAGAGAGACGTCGCCGGCGACCCGGACCGCCCGCCGCTCGGTCGCCGCGAGCGCCGTCCGGTACAGGACGAGAATGATATGGCAGGGGACGACGGCGGCGACTGGCGGGCGGGATGAGCCCCCTCGTATGCGCGAGGCACCGGCGATCGGCAGCGCCGAAGATTGAACCCCGTGAGTCCGGCGTGCGCCTGTACGGACATGCTGGGGGCGGAGTGGCTGGAGGGGCGGATCGCGGTGGAGGCTGGCGCCTGGGAAAGCCGGGAGGGCGACAGGCACGCGGAGCGGCGTGCCGCCTTCGAGCGGCTGACGCAAGCTCGGCTCGACCGCGCCTATCGGCTGGCGGCCGCGATCCTGCGCGACCCCGAGGAGGCGCAGGAT
>JAJYJR010000584.1 GCA_021789355.1 Chloroflexota bacterium
GCGGATTCGCTGGCGACCCCGGGCCATCCACTGGTAGGCGAGGTCGGGGTCGAACCGACACGCCCCTCACGGGGCACCGGCTCCTAAGGCCGGCGCGTCTGCCATTCCGCCACTCGCCCACGATTTCAAGCTTGCGAAGCGCGTATGCCTCGGTGTCTGGCTTGCGGACAGGGCATGAGACGCGTATAACTCTGGCAAGTCCGTTTCCGCGCTTCGAGGCCCTGTCCATGCCGCGAGCCAGCTCCAGGAAGCCCAGTCTAGCCGACGGCCCGACGCTCGCGTCGACCCGCGACTACTGGACCCTGCACCTGCGCGCCGAGGGCAAGAGCGGGCGCACGATCTCGACCTACCTGCGCGCGCTCGACCGGCTCGACGCGTTCCTCGCCGAGCGCGGCATGCCGCGAACCCTCGAGGGCATCCGGCGCGAGCACCTCGAGGCGTTCTTCGTGGCGCTCGGCGAGCGCGGCAACGCCCCGGCCACCATCAGCATCCTGTTCCGCGCCCTCCGCCCGTTCTGGGGCTGGCTGGTCGAGGAGGACGAGATCGAGCGGAGCCCCATGGAGCGCATGCGGGCGCCTACTGTTCCTCTCAACCCCCCACCCGTGCTCAGCGACGAGGAGTCGAACCGGCTCCTGGCCGCCTGCAAGGGGACCGATCTCATCGCCCGCCGCGACCTGGCCATGCTCTCGCTTCTGCTCGACACCGGGATCCGGCGCGGCGAGCTCGCCGCGCTGCGCCTGGGCGATCTCAACCTGCCCCAGCACCTCGCGTTCATCGAGGCCTCCACCTCGAAGAGCCGCCGGGGCCGCGCGGTCGTGTACGGCGACGCCACGGCCAGGGCGCTCATGCGCTACCTGCGCCACCCCAAGGCGCCCCGCACCGACGACGAGCCCCTCTGGGTGGCCCGGACCGGCCAGGCGCTGACGGGCAACGAGATCTTCCACACGGTGGGGCGTCGGGCCCTCCAGGCCGGCCTGCGGGTGCACCCCCACCAGCTCCGCCACACCTGGGCCTCGAGCATGCTCGCGGCGGCCCACAGCGAGGGCGACGTCATGCAGCTGGGGGGCTGGACCGACCGCTCCATGCTCTCGCGCTACGGAGCCTCGGCGGCGGCGGAACGCGCCCGGGCGGCCTACCGGAGCCCGATCGACCGGCTCGCGCGGGGGCGGCCGCTGACTGGCGCGTAACTGACGCGCTCATCGTCGCGGTCACGGTCGCGCTCATCGTCGCCATAGACGACAGGAGGGTGACGACGAGCGCGACGCCCATCCGTGCTGGGACGCCGCACCACCCGAACCGCGACTCGCTTCGCTCTACGGATCGCGCGCTGGTCTGGAGACCTGCCAGCTTGGTCTGTGACGGCACCGCGAGCCGTTTCCCCACGCGCCGCGTGCGACGCGGTGGCGCACCATCCGGGGCCAAATTGTCGAGTTCACGAGCCTCTGGGCACGGCGAATCCCCTTGACCTGCCAATCGGCATCAATCATGCTAATGGAGGCTGTGGCTTAGGTAGATTATCGCAGGTTGGCGGATGCGCAGCTTCGCAGATCTCGATCGAACGTTCGGCGGCCAGCCGCCGAGATTGGGCGCGGTTCTCTCCCGGCTCGATGTTGGTCGCGGCCGCGAGGCGCTGTACCGCGACCAGCTTCCCGAGCTGCTGCGCGCGCTCGCCACGGAGACCCGAATTGCCTCGATCACCGCCTCGAGCGCGATCGAGGGCGTCACGGTTGCCCCCGGGCGACTCGAAGGGCTCGCGCAGGCCGGCGTCGAGCGGCGCTTCCGCAACCGGAACGAGCGGGAGTTCGCGGGCTACCGGGACGCGATCGACGAGATCATGCGGGCGGCCGAGCCCGAGCCCCCGACGCTGCCCTTCATCCTGCACCTCCATCGCCAGCTCTTCCGCTACGGCGACGGCGGTGGCGGGCACCTCAAGACCGACGAGAACCTCATCGTCAGCTACGAGCACGGCTACCGAGAAGTCCTCTTCACGCCGCCGCCCCCCGCCGAGACCGAGTTCCTGCTCCGTGGTCTCGTCGAGGGCTTCGACGAGGCGACAGCCGGGGAGGCCGCTCACCCGGTCTTGCTCATCGCCGCGTTCATTCTGGACTTCCTGGCCATCCACCCGGTGGCGGATGGCAACGGGCGGCTGGCACGTCTCCTCACGGCGCACCTCCTCCTTCGCGCCGGCTATGGCGTGTCGCGCTACGTCAGCGTCGAGCAACGGATGTTCGACACGAAGCACGCCTACTACGCGGCGCTCTACGAGTCCCAGCGGCAGTGGCACGAGGGTCAGCATTCGATCTGGCCCTGGGCGTCCTATCTCGTCACGACGCTCGCCGACGCCTACGCCGACTTCGAGGATCGCGTCGGCGCTCGCCGGAACCTGGCGGGTCTCTCGAAGCAGGATCGCGTTCGCGAGTATGTGCTCCACCACGCCCCGGGCGTCTTCCGGGTCCGCGACATCCGGGCCGCGCTGCCGGGGGTGAGCGATCAGACCATCCGGCTCGTGCTCGCACAGTTGCGCGCCGCCGGGTCGATCGCCCCCGCGGACGAGACTGGCGGGCCAAATGCCGCCTGGCGTCGAGCGTGAGCTGCCACGCCGCAAGGTGCTATGCGGGACGGCCCCATCCGACATTGCCAGGATGGCGAGCCCGAGATGGTGCCGCAGAGCCGCGCGGACGGCCGACAAGATCCGCTGGCCCGAGACGCACGCGAGGCCGCCCGCGCGGCACGATGCCCGCCGCCTGAACGTGCGAACCTGCACGCACCGCAAACCATGGCTGGCCTGCCCGGCTTCGCCGACCTTGACCGCGATCGTGCCCCGGGCACCCCTATTTCGTACCGATTCTTGTACAGGAACCCGGTTCTCACGCGGCGCGATCCCCGGTACGGTCGCTCGCGAGGCGACCGGTCCGACGGCCGGCCCACCCGTATCGTCGTCTCGGCGGAGCTGGCCCCGCACGGAGCGGAACCGCCGCGACGACCGCCGGGGAGCGAGCGCTCGCGGCGGACGCAGACGGCGGACGGGTGGACGGTCACCGGATCGTGGTCGAGACCCTTCCGCCTGGCCGGCACTCGATCGAAGCGCGTCCGTCCGTGACGCGGTGGCGCGATGGGTGCTCCGGACCGGCGGCTCGTCCGCGACCTTCGCCACAGCTGAACAGGGACGGGCCGCGCCGCCCTCGAAGACGGGGCGGCGGCCCCTGGTTGAGGTCGTCCTGCCATGGAACGTACACGCCGTCAGGCAGCACATCGAGCGGACCGGCACCCGGGCTCAGGTGGCCGCGTCGGACCGTTCGTCGAATGGTTCGTCGAATGGGGGCATCGGCGCCCCCTCCCCTGCCCCCCGGATCGTGCGGGGCAGCGCCGCTTCGGCGGCCGGACCCCATTCGGATGATCGGTGCGTTCGTGACGTCTGCCGCACCCGATCGCCACCTCGGGCTCGATCCCGGGCTCCTGCGCTATCGCGACCGGGCCTGTCTGCGCCTCCTGTACCGCACCGACGTCGCCACCACGAGCCAGCTGGTCACCCTCGTGTACCGCCGTCGCCAGATCGCTCAGAAACGTCTCGCCGCGCTCCACCGGCTGGGCTACCTCGATCGAGCGGTACTTCCCCCGACGAACCGCGGTGGCGCTCCGCTCGCCTTCCGCCTCTCCGCCCGCGCTCGTCGTCGCCTCGGCTGGCACCCGCTCACACGGCTCCGCGCCGGCACCCAGCTCCGTCACTCGCTCAACGTCGTGGAGACCGTCTGCGCACTCGTCAGGACGAGCGCCCCACCCATCGAGCCGGTCGTCCAACTCTGGTACCCCGAGTGCAACGCGACCGCCCTGCTCCCCTCGGTCTACCCCGACAGCGTCGTGGTCCTCCAGGCAGCGGGCGGCTCGGCCGCCCTGTGCCTCGAGATCGACGAGGCCACCGAGCACGGTCCGCAGCTCCGCGCCAAGCTCGTCCGTTACGCCGACGCGCTCCCGGGTCGAGCCGGCTGGCACGCCCTGTTCGTCGCCCCGACCCTCGAGCGGGTCGAGTTCCTCGCGCGCCTCGCCCGACGCAACGGTGGGCATCCTGGGCTTCGTGGCCGAGCATGGGCGCTCGTGCTCGCCGAGCTCGCCGAGACCGGCCTGGCGGCCACGGTCGTGCCGCTGTTCGCCGGCGCCCCGCGAACGACGCTCCGCGAGGTCGTGTGCGACCCGCGTGCACGACGCTGCCCGACCCCCGTCGCGACAGATGCGTGGCTCCGCGTGCTCGCCTACGGCGCGGACGAGGACACGGCGGAGGCACTCGCGTGAGTCGGCGCGCGGAGGGAGAAGAGTCGGCCCATGGCCGCGATGAAG
>JAJYJR010000585.1 GCA_021789355.1 Chloroflexota bacterium
GTTCTCGGTCAGGCCGCGGCTCATCAGATAGAAGACCTGGTCCTGGCTGATCTTCCCGACGGTGGCCTCGTGGGTCATCGTGGTGTCGTCTTCCTGGATGTCGATGTACGGGTAGGTGTCGCTGCGGCTCGCGTCGTCCAGCATCAGCGCGTCACAGCGCACGCTTGCCACCACGTTCGTCGCGCCGGGCGCCACCCGCAGGGTGCCCCGGTACGTCGCGCGCCCGCCGTCCTTCGACACCGACTTGCTCACGATCCGGCTGCGGGTGTCGGGCGCCAGGTGAACCGCCTTCGCGCCGGTGTCCTGGTGCTGGCCCTTGCCGGCCACGGCCACCGAGATGATGTCCGCGGTCGCGCCGCGGCCGCGCAGGTAGATCGCCGGGTACTTCATGGTCAGCTGGGAGCCGGTGTTCGCGTCGATCCACTCCACGGTGGCGTTCTCGTGCGCGTGGGCGCGCTTCGTCACCAGGTTGTAGACGTCGTTCGACCAGTTCTGGATGGTGGTGTAGCGGACCTTGGAGCCCGGAAGCGCGATGACCTCCACGACCGCCGCGTGGAGCGAGTCGGTGGCGTAGATGGGCGCCGTGCAGCCCTCGATGTAGTGCACCCGCGCGCCCTCGTCGACCACGATCAGCGTGCGCTCGAACTGCCCGGTGTTCTCCCCATTGATGCGGAAGTAGGCCTGGAGCGGGAGCGGCACCTCCACGCCCTTCGGCACGTACACGAACGACCCGCCGGACCACACCGCGCTGTTCAGGGCGGCGAACTTGTTGTCCTCCGGCGGCACCACGGTCCCGAAGTACTTGCGGAAGATCTCGGGGTACTCCTGCAGCGCCTGGTCGGTGCCCATGAAGACCACGCCGATCTTCGAGAGCTCCTCGCGGACCGAGTGGTAGACGACCTCGGAGTCGTACTGGGCGCCGACGCCGGCCAGGAACTTGCGTTCCGCCTCGGGAATGCCGAGCTTCTCGAAGGTCGCCTTGATCTGCTCCGGGACGTCGTCCCAGGACTTCTCCTCGCGCTCCGACGGCTTCCGGTAGTAGACGATCCTGTCGAAGTCGATCCGGGAGAGGTCGCCGCCCCACTTCGGCATCGGTCGTTTCACGAAGTGGTCGTAGGCCCGCAGCCGGAACTGCAGCATCCAGTCCGGCTCGCCCTTGAACCGGCTGATCTCCTCGACCGTGTCCCGCGAGAGGCCCCGCTTGGTCTCCCTGAGGTAGACGATCTCGTCCTTGAAGTCGAACCTCGAGCGGTCGTTCGAGACCTGCTCGCGCAAGACGGTCATGCGGTCTCCCTGGCGCTGTGCCGGCGCCGATGGGTCACGGGCTCAGTGGTCGTGCGTCGCCGCGCGATGGGGCTGCGGGCCGGGGACGCGCCGGCGACCGAGGCCGCCGGTTGACCCGCAATCCCGACCGATATTATCGGAATTCGTGGGGCCGCCGTCAACGGTGGTGGCTCCGCGGTCAGAACCAGGTCGAGCACCACGGCGCGACGGGCGAGTGGAACATCGCGTCGGCCCTGTCCAGGGCTCCCGGCCGCTCCTCCGTGACCAGGCCGGCCGCGGCGAGCGTCCGCAGGCTGGCGCCGCCGAGATACGCTGCCCCGAGCGCCTGCACGTCGGCCGCCAGGTCCGGCGACCGCCGGGTCCGGTGGCACGCAACGCTCTCCTCGTCCGCCTCCAGCGCGAACCGTCCGGCGGCATACCCGACCTCGTCGCGGACCTGGATGACCACGCGTCCCGGCGCCAGGTACCGGCGGGCCTGGAGCGCCGCGACCGGATCGAGGACGCGAACCCAGAGGAAGTCGCTGCGATGGTGCTGCTGGACGGCGCGTCCGTCTTCGAGCAGCCACGGGAGCGCCTCGTCCGGCGAGCGGTCCTCGGCCTTGACGGTCGCAACCATGTCCACCTCGCACGCGAACCGCCAGAGGCGAGCGTACGCGTCGTCGGTGCAGCTGAGCAGCTCGTCCACCACGAGCGTGCTGTCAGGCTGCCGGTCGTTCCACTTCTCCTCGACGTGGTACCACAGGTAGCCCTGCGGATCGCCCTGCTCGTCCCGGTGCAGCACGTACCGCAGGCCCTTCGGGAGCGGCCAGGCCCGCTGGACGATCCCCAGCGACTGATCCCACCAGTAGTCGGGCCGCAGGATCGAGCCAGCCCGGGCCGTCCGAAACCGCTCGTACAGGCGCGGCCCGACCGCGCGGATGGCGTCCCGGTCGACCAGCTCGACGGACCCGCCGCCCGGGCGCCGGAAGCGTGCCGACCGCACGTCGACGGCGAGCCGGACGTGGTCGGCGGCGCGGCCGAACCCATATCGCCCGTAGATGGGGTACTCGGACGCAATGAGGATCGCCAGCGGCTCCCCGCGCTCGACCGAGGCGTCCAGGTCGGCCGACATCATGCGGCGGAGCAGGCCCTGCCGCCGGTGTGTCGGCAGGACCGAGACCGCGGTGATCGCCGAGGCCGGACTGGTGGTCCCGCCGGGGAGGGTCAGCTCGTTGGCCAGCGAGCGGAAGGTCCCGCAGATGCGGCCGTCGTCGAACGCCGCCAGGCACCGCCGCAGGTCGTAGTACGAGCGACGGATCGCCGCCTGCCGCTCGGGATCGGCATCCACGAAGAACGGCACGTGGAAGGCGGCGAGCCAGGCGGCAAGCTCGGACTCCTCGATGGTCCGGACAGTGATAGCCACGCCCGGATGGTACGACTTCCAGGCTCGGTTCAGCGCCGCTCGACGAGCATCCGCGCCCGATCGCGCACCGCCGGCGCGTGCGCCGACCACGCGCCCCAGACCGACGCCGCTCAGCGGCCGACCGTGTCGTCCGTGGCACAGTATGGGTACGTAATGACGCCGGCCTGCCGGAACGGCCGCGTCGCCGATCCGCAGCGTCCGGGAATGCCGGACCCACGAGATCGCCGAGCAGCCGACGTGACCGACCCGCGTCCCACCCGGCCATCGCAGCCCGCGCCGGAGCCCGACCCGCCTGCGGCCGTCGCATCTGTTCGCGGTCGGGCGGCGGCTTGCGCCCCTCCGGGACATGGGCGTGCTGATCGTGGGGAGCGGGTTCATGACGCACGGCGTCCCCCACGTGCACGACTACCTCATGGGCAGGCCCGGCGCCCCCGGGTGGAGCACTTCGCCCCCTGTTCGTGACGCTGGGAGCCTCGGCGACCCCGGACGAGGCCCCCACGTACCATCGAGGGCTACTGGTACGGGCTCGCCAAACGCTCGTTCGAGGTGCGCTGAGCCAGGTCACGCGCGGGGAGCGAGCTCGACCAGCGCCCCGGCCAACGCCTCGAAGTGACCGCGGCGGTTGTAGCGCTGGGCAGAGACTCGCACGGCGAGGCCCCCCGGGGTCGACGCGGGCAGGTCGCCCGAGTCCATCAGCCAGGGCGACGGCCACGGGATGATCGGCACCTCGAAGCCGCGTTCGCGAAGCGCGGACTCGAGGGCCAGCGCCCGGTCCCCCTGTTCTCGCGTGGGCCCGCCGACGACCGGCAACGGCACGGTCGCCATGGAGCCCAGCATCCCGTCGGGAACCGGCGGCTCGACGCCCAGCGCATCGCACAGTACGTCCCGGGCCTCGATCACCAGCGCGTGGTTGGCCGCCATGATGCCGGGCCAGCCCTCCGCCGCCATCGCGCCCACGGCGTCGATCGCGTCGGGCACAGAGAGCCAGGCGGTCGGGTCCGCCGTCCCCGTCCAGTCGAACTCGACCCGGAACCGCGACGCGTCGCTGCGCCGCGAGTTCGCGCCGTGCGAGATCGCGAGTGGGCGGATCCCGTCCTGGCGATCGCCGCGGACGTGCAGGAAGGCCGAGCCCTTCGGCGCGCAGAGCCACTTGTGGCAGTTGCCCGTGTAATACGCGGCGCCGAGGGCGTCGAGGCCCAGCGGCACCATGCCGGGACCGTGCGCGCCGTCGATGAGCGTGTCCACCCCCCGGCCCGCGAGCTCTCCTACCAGCTCGCCTATCGGCAGGACCAGCGCGGTCGGGCTCGTGACGTGGTCCAGCAGCGCCAGCCTCGTCCGCGGTGTCACCGCAGCCAGGACCGCCGCCACCGCCTCGCCCGGATCCGCGATCGGGAAGGGGACTCGGGCCACCACGACGCGGGCACCGTCGCGGGCGGCGGCGAACCGGAGCGCGTTCAGGCTCGCGTTGTACTCGTGGTCGGTGGTGAGCAGCTCGTCGCCGGGCGCGAACCGCAGCGAGCGGAGGACCGTGTTGACCCCCGCGGTGGCGTTCGACACGAACGCCAGGTCGTCGGCGGCCGCACCCACGAACGACGCCAGCCGTTCCCGGGCGTCCGCCAGGAGATCCTCCAGGTCGAGGG
>JAJYJR010000586.1 GCA_021789355.1 Chloroflexota bacterium
CGGTGACGCGGCTGTAGCGGCCCTGTCGGCTCGCCACCATGCCGAGCGTCGCGACGATCTTGAGCGCCTCGCGCACGACGGGCCGGCTCACCTCGAACTGGCGAGCGAGGTCGCCCGCGGCGGGGAGTGGCTCGCCCGGCTTGAGGTGGCCAAGGAGTATGCTTCCGACCAAGGCACGCGCGACCTGAAGCGGCAGGGTATGCGTCTCCACCGACCGGAAGCGCGCGGCGGAGTGACCGTCGCCGGACGCCGCGCTTACCATCGGCGGGCTCTCATTTCGTCGCGCCGAACCAGTCCGAGCGCTGGTGGGCGCGAACCGGATCGCAGGTACGTCCCGACCAGGCGCGGTGTCGGATCCTCATCCATCCTCGCCGGGCCTCCCTCCTGCGTCCCGTACAGCGGCGCGCCGGTACATGGTAGCGCAACTAGCATAGCGTGGTATCTTATCAGGTAGGTAGATAACTCCGCATGGTCACGGGGAGGCATGAACACACGCTGGCCGGTGCACGATCCCTGGGGGTAGCGCAGAGCCGCGGTGCCATCGCGCTGACGAGTCAGCGGCCCCCGGGCGCGGCGCTCAATGCGGCTGTGGCATCTGGCGTGGCCACGGCGCCGCAGCCGACGGGTGTCTGCTTCGATGTCCGGCGCTTCTCGATCCACGACGGCCCGGGGATCCGGACCACGGTGTTCCTGAAGGGCTGCCCCCTCTCGTGTCCCTGGTGCCACAACCCCGAGAGTCAGGCCGCCCGTCCGGAGATCCGCGTCATCGAGACCCGCTGCATCCATTGTGGCTCGTGCGGAGCCGTCTGTTCGGAGGGGCTGGCGGGCGGCCCGTATGCCCCCGATCCCGCGCGCTGCCTGCGCTGCGGTGCCTGCGCGGAGGTCTGTCCCACCGGGACCCGGCAGCTCGTGGGCCGCTCCTACGGCGTGACGGAGATCCTCGAGGCCGTGGAGCGCGACCGACCGTTCTACGACGAGTCCGGTGGCGGCGTCACCTTCTCGGGGGGCGAACCACTGCTCCAGTGGCGCTTCCTGGTCGCCTGTCTCGAGGCCGCCCGACGGCGGGGTCTGCACACGGCGGTGGACACCAGCGGGTTCGCGTCCGTGTCGGTCATCCGAGCGGTCGCGGCCTGGACCGATCTCTTCCTGTATGACCTGAAGGTGCTCGATCCGGCCCGGCACCTGGCGTTCACGGGCGTCCCGCTCGAGCCGATCCTGCGCAACCTACGGGCGCTCGACCGTGCCGGGACCCGCATCTGGCTGCGGGTGCCCTTCGTGCCGGGCTATACCGACGGCGAGGCGAACCTCACCGCGCTGGGGACGTTCGCCGCCGGCCTGCGCCACACCCGGCAACTGCACCTGCTGCCCTATCACCGGCTCGGCGCGGACAAGTACGCGCGGCTCGGGCGCCCCGACCACCTGGGCGCCGTGGAGCCGCCGACGACCGCGGTGGTCGAGACTGCGGCCACCTATCTTCGATCCTTCGGCCTGGACGTTCGAGTGGGAGGCTAGGCCATGAACGAGCGAGTGGAGCGATTGCGCGAGCGGAGCGTGGCAACCCGTGCCAGCGTATCCCCCGAGCGCGCCCTTCTCATGACTCGCTTCTACCAGGAGCATCTTGGCAAGCACTCGACGCCGGTATTGCGGGCCTTGGCGTTCCGGGAGCTGTGCGCGCGCAAGACGATCACGATCGAACCTGATGAGCTGATCGTCGGCGAGCGCGGGCCGGCCCCGAAGGCGGTGCCGCTGTTCCCCGAACTGACCTGCCACAGCCTCGAGGACCTGCGCATCCTCGATGGGCGGGAGAAGACCAGCTACGCGGTGGCACCCGAGGCCCTGGCCGCGTACGAGGCCGAGGTCATTCCGTACTGGCGCGGCCGCAGCCTGCGCGACCGCATCTTCGAGATGCTGCCAGGCGACTGGCACCACGCCTACGACGCCGGGGTGTTCACCGAGTTCATGGAACAACGGGCGCCGGGACACACGGTGGCCGACGGCAAGCTCTACGCCAAGGGCATGGAGGACTTCGGGGCGGACATCGAGCGGGCCATGGCGACGCTCGATCTCGTGAACGACCCGTCGGCCGCGCACCGGCTGGAGGAACTGCGCGCCATGCAGATCGCCGCCGAGGCGGTGGTCCTGTTCGCCGAGCGTCATGCCGCGCTGGCCACCGAGATGGCGGGTCGCGAGCCCGATCCCGATCGTCGCGCCGAACTCGCCCGCATCGCGCAGGTGTGCACGCGGGTGCCCGCCCAGGCGCCGCGCGACTTCTGGGAAGCGCTCCAGACGTACTGGTTCGCCCATCTCGCGGTGATCACCGAGCTGAACGGCTGGGATGCCTTCTCGCCCGGCCACCTCGACCAGCACCTGGAGCCCTTCTACCGTCGCGGGCTCGACGACGGCACGCTCACCCGCGAGCGGGCCAAGGAGCTGCTGGGCTGCCTCTTCGTCAAGTTCAATAACCACCCGGCCCCGCCCAAGGTGGGCGTCACCAACGCGGAGAGCGGCACCTACACCGACTTCGCCAACATCGACCTCGCCGGCCTGCGGCGCGACGGGTCGGACGGGGTGGGCGAGGTCTCCTACCTGCTGCTCGAGGTGATCGACGAACTGCATCTCGTGCAGCCCAGCCCCAACATCCAGGTGTCCCGGGTCACGCCCGACCACTTCCTCCGCGAGGCCTGTCGCGTGATCCGCAAGGGCTACGGCTACCCGGCCGTCTTCAACGCCGACGGCGTGGTGACCCAGCTGCTGCGCAAGGGCAAGCGCGTGGAGGACGCCCGGGAAGGCGGCACCAGCGGCTGCGTGGAGACCGGCGCGTTCGGCAAGGAGGCCTACATCCTGACCGGCTACTTCAACCTGCCCAAGGTGCTCGAGCTCGCACTGCACGACGGTGTCGACCCCGCGACGGGCAGGCAGCTCGGGCCACACACGGGCGACCCGCGAGCGTTCGCCACCTTCGACCAGCTCTTCGCCGCGTGGGAGACGCAGCTGCGCCACTTCGTCGAGATCAAGCTCCGCGGCAACGCGCTCATCGAGCGCATGTATGCGGACGAGATGCCGGCGCCCTTCCTCTCGCTGACCACCTCGGACTGCATCGAGCGAGGGCTCGACTACAACGCCGGCGGGGCGCGCTACAACACCTCCTACATCCAGGGCGTCGGCATCGGGACGCTGACCGACGGCCTTGCCGCCCTCAAGGCGCACGTCTACGAGGACCGCGCGGTCAGCATGGGCGAGCTGCTCGACGCCCTGGCCTCCGACTTCGAGGGGCACGAGGTGCTCCGCCAGCGGCTGCGCAACCGATCTCCCAAGTGGGGCAACGACGATCCGGCGGCCGACGGCGTGATGCAGGCGGCGTTCGAGGCCTTCGTCGCGGCCGTCGACGGTCGGCCGAACGGCCGGGGCGGGACCTATGGGGTGGACATGCTCCCGACCACCTCGCACGTGTATTTCGGCTCGGTGACCGGGGCCACGCCCGACGGCCGCGCCGCGGGTGCCCCGCTCTCGGAGGGGATCTCCCCATCGCAGGGGATGGACCGCCTGGGTCCGACCGCCGTCATCCGCTCGATGGCCAAGATGGACCACGCCCGCACCTGCGGCACGCTGCTCAACCTGAAGTTCAGCCCGACGCTGCTCGAAGGAGAAGACGGTGTCGGGAAGCTCGCCCAGCTCATCCGCACGTACTTCCGGCTGGGCGGACACCACGTCCAGTTCAACGTGGTGTCCGCGGCGACGCTGCGCGAGGCACAGGCCGATCCCGATGAGTACCGCGACCTCATCGTCCGCGTGGCCGGCTACAGTGACTACTTCTGCGACCTGTCGCGGGCGCTGCAGGACGAGATCATCGCCCGCACCGAACACGAGGCGCTCTGAGGCAGAGGAGCATTCCGCCGATGGTGATCCCGCCGTTCCGCAATGAACCGCCGACCGACTTCACGCGGCCCGAGGACCGTCAGGTCTTCCAGGAGGCGTTGGGCCGGGTACGCGCCCGCTTCGGGGTGGCCTACCCGCTGCACATCGGCGGACAGGAGCTGAGCACCGGCGACACGCTGGCCTCGGTCAACCCGACACATCCGACCGAAGTGGTGGGCCGGCACGCCATGGCCGGCACCGCCGAGGTCGAGGCAGCGGTGTCCGCGGCCAGAGCCGCCTTCGCCGACTGGTCCCGCACAACCCCGGAGGAACGGGCCGTGATCCTGCTGCGCGCCGCCCAGGTGGTCCGGGTCCGCCGGCACGAGCTGAGTGCGCTCATGGTCGCCGAGGTCGGCAAGTCCTGGGACGAGGCCGACGGCGAGACCGCCGAGGTGATCGACCTGCTGGAG